>JBGCFA010000201.1:0-19390 GCA_045106675.1 Bacteroidia bacterium | reverse complement strand
CGTTCCCGACCCAGGGCAAAAAACCATACAAGTATGGGATATGCAGGGGCGTACTGTGTATCAAGAAAATATATGGGGGGAAATCACCGAGTGGAAACTAAACCTGAGTGCCTTAGCTGCAGGAGTATATCAACTGTCAGTCAAAAAAGCTAATGGAGAATTGGTGATGCAGGAGAGATTGATCAAGAGCGCGGGCAACTAAGCGCCTAAATTAGGGTCGATACGCTTACCTAGTTTGTAGATAAAATGGTCACGCTTTTCTTCCACTTTGACGACATCCATGATCTTGTGGATGAGATTGATACCTAAACCTCCTTTGATGCGATCCTTGATGATCTCATTGAGTTGTTTGGGCTGGTAGGTATCCAAGCGGAAAGCTTTACCGGTGTCTTTTATCTCAGTATAGAGAGTGCCTCCGTCTCGGTATATAGCTACTTCGATGGTAGAATAATTGTCGCATTGATGCTGATGGATCATGCAGTTGGCGCAGGCTTCATCGACTGCGAGCACGATCTGATTGGAAACGGGACCTCCGACTTGCAAGTCTTGCAAGCGCGAACGCACAAATTCCCTGATGATGGCTAGGTTGCCTTTATTACATCTTACCCTAAGATACGCTTTCATTGCTTTGAAAATAAGTTCCTACGGTAGCGTCGTTTTCAAGTATGGTGAGTAATTGATTGAGGCCAAGTAGTTCAAATACCTCCATTACTCCTTCGTTTGGGCCGGAAATAATCAGCTTACCTTGCTGTTCATTGAGTAGATCCAATTGAGATATAATGACTCCCAATCCCGCACTGGAGATATAGGAAAGCTCAGAGACATCCAAATGAAAGTGTTTATGCCCCTCCGCTATCAACTCTTGAAGTTTCTCATCTAGTTCGATAGAAGAATGAGCATCTATCTCGCCTATTGGCTTCACTGTGATGTAGAATTGCTGGTCTTGAATACTTATTTCCATCCTCTAAAACTTACGGTAAATATTGCGCAAAGGTTATTATCTAAACCTGATTATCAGGACTGTATAGTCATCCTGAAGGTCTGTATGTGTAAAATCTCTGACTGATTCGACTATCTTTTCGGCAAAGGTCTGAGCAGGAAGTAGAGCATGTTCAGCAATAATCCTTTCAAAACGTTCATAGCCAAACTCTTCTTTCTCTTCATTCCGAGCTTCTAAGATCCCATCAGTATATAGTATCAAAACATCGCCTGACTCATAAGCGAGTTTCTCTGTTTCCTTGATATAATTGCCAAATGAGTTGTTACGGACTATCGCAAGACCCAAAGTGCCTTCACGAAGCATAGAGATTTCGCCTGTACTTCCTTTGTAAAAGAAGGCAGGACAATGTCCGGCTCTCACCATCTCTACCATCCGCTTTTCAAGATCGATTTCTAAGTAAGTCATCGTCATAAAAAACCCCTTTTGCATACATTGCGACAAGGCAAGGTTGGCAGTAGTTAAGAAGGTTTTTACATCTAGGTCCAATTGGGTCAAGGCATGAAAGATCCCTTTGATCTCTGCCATATAAAAGGCTGCGGTAGTCCCCTTCCCAGAAACATCTCCAATCGCGATTTTATATAGATTGGGCTCTGGGTGGACGATATCAAAATAATCTCCTCCTACTTCAAAGGCCGTTTCACTTTTAGCGCCAAATTCTAGCTCATCCGCATAAGGTAGGGTTTGTGGCAAAAGTTGAGTTTGGACTTCTTGAGCGATTTTGAGCTGTTCTTGATAGCGTTCCATCTCGATGGAGTTTTTCATCAAACGCGCATTCTCCAAAGCAATACCGGCTTGTTCGGCATAGGTAGTGATCGATTGGATTGCCACATCTTCAAATGAATTGGCTAACTCATTGACTACAAAAATAGCCCCATAAGTCTGACTTGAGGATACAATCGGTACTGCCAACAAGCAACGATACTTACTATCATTGTTGGGAAAGGCTTTGTGCCGTTGTGTATTACGAACTAAATAGGGTTGCTGATCTTTGAGGACTTTTTCGGTGAGCGTATAATTTTGATTGAGACCTTTGAGATCCGGAGCTTGAATGCGTTTATGAACCCTTAGTTCGGGAATCCCAGTTTCTTCGTTGATCATCTCAACCCAACCAGCTTTGGCATTGGCGGACATCATACTGACATCCAGCAGAGTATTGATAATGTCGGTGAAGTCAAGATTGGATTGTATCGCTTGGTTGATCTTGTCAAAATTGACAATCTCCGAACTCTCTCGTTCAAAAACGGATGTAGTAGGCAGATTGAAAAATAAGCCCAAGAGAGAAAAGGCACAATAACAAAGAGTAAACACAATGATGTGCAGCAAAAATTCATCTTGCAAGGATGCAATATTGCTTAAACCAAGTTGCACCGGCAATCTCGCCAAGGCGATGATATAGGTAATCGAGACGATGGTGATCAGGACAAATAGCCCCAAGGCTCTCAATTTTTGATTGAAATTGAGATACGAGATCCATTTTACATTGATAGACAGCCCAATCGCGAGGAGTGCGTAAGGCACAAAAATCACCAATCGAAATGGCCCTCCAATAAAAGTATCGCCATCAAGGGTAATCAATAAGGCAACGACCAGGAATCCAATAAAGATTCGCCATAAAGTGATCTTGCGACGCGTGCGAGGATAGAGGATGAAACGTCGAAAAATAAATAATGCTGAAAGGAAAAAAACCAACATCACATCCATCCCAAATCGCAGCAAAACCGGGGCTACGTATTTGTAGGTCAGCATATCCTGCAAATAGCGATTAGCAAAAGTGATCAGCATGATCAAGGTAATCCCGATCATTCCAATCAAAAATATCCGCCAAAGCATCGTACTTACATGCAAGCGTTCGATTTGACCGTATAGACGACTAAAAAATAATAGATTGACCCCTAAAAAGGCTGTCAGGACCAAACGGTACCAAAAACCACCGACCAAATCACCGTCAATATTAGGGAATAAGGTCACCATCAGCTGCATCTCCTGAAATGACAGCAACAACAGCCAAAGTATTATGGCTATTGTAATCAGGATACCGTTAATGACTCTTTGACTCAAAAATTTTCCTTTAGCAGCTCAATTTAGGAAAATATGGGACAATAGACTTTGCTTATCCCCGCTTCCTTCCCCAAATTGGCATATGCGCCAAATCCTGCATAGCTATAAGCTCCGGCTCACCAATCTCAGTCAAGGCAATCGCTCCCTCAAATTGCCCCGCCTCAGCAAGCGGAGAGATATTGACCTGCGCGATTTGGGCTTTCTCGAAAAAGATGCGCCTGAGGCATTACTCGAAAAAATCATCGCTGGCAAGGATTTACGCCTCATCAATCGCCTCGACCCTCGCTTCGAAGCTACCAACCTCGCAGATCGGCGCCTCAACCAAATCTACCGAGAAGTCAATCGCATCTTTGAAGAAACCGGCACCTACGACCTTTATCTGGGCTATCCCTTCGTTGAGGGCAAGTTTCTCGACGGCACCGATGCGCGTTGCCCAGTGTTATTATTTCCAGTTCGCTTGCAGCGGAACTTACAAGATCAGCCACGATGGCAACTTAGCATCAGTAAAGACGATCCAGTTAGGTTCAACAAGACCTTTTTTCTCGCCTACGAGCAGTTTCAAGAGACGCGACTTAAGCCGGAGTTTTGGGAGGAAGAAATCGATTCTTCTGCCAATTGGGGGGAATGGCTGCAAGCCCTCTATGAAAAAATCAAAACCTACGAACTAGACATAAATTTCAATTCGCGACTATTTGAGAAGTCTCTCGACAGCTTCAAAAATATGCGAGCGGAGGATTTCTCCCGCTGGGGAACGGGCAAACTCATTTTTCAACCGCAAGCAGTCTTGGGTATATTTCCGCAAAGCGATTCGGCTTTATTGGGGGATTATGAGACCTTGGAAGAAAACAGTGATAAGTTTCCCATTGCGGATCTATTTAAGGATGAAAGCGTTCTCCCGCAGGAGCAAAAAGCATCCTATATCAAAGAAGAGAAACGTTTTTTTGTAACTCCCGTCGATCAGTCGCAAGAGGCCGCTTTGCTCCAAATCAAAAATGGCCGTTCTGTCGTGATACACGGTCCTCCGGGAACGGGCAAATCTCAGGTCATCGTCAATATCATCGCCGATGCGATGGCACATGGCCAAAAGGTATTGGTAGTTTCACAAAAACGGGCTGCATTAGATGTGGTTTATCATCGTCTAGGAGCCTTGGGATTGAGTCGTTTTGCCATGCTGGTACACGACTATCGGCATGATCGTAGCCAGATATATCAGCGCTTACGAACTTTGATCGAAGACGCAGAGCAGTTCAAACGCGACGTCAATAATCTCAACCTGACCCAATGGGAGCATCAATACCGCCTACTTTCTCGCCAAACGGATCAATATAATCGCGAGTTTGAGGAACTCTTTCAAGCCCTAATCAAACAAGATGCATGGGGGATTTCGCTGCACGAACTCTACCTACAAAGCGATGCTCAAGCAGAGCGAATTCCGGTGGAAGCGTTCGCCCGCAGGCTCAATCAAGACAGCCTAGAAGCATTGCTCGCTAAATTGGGTGCTTTGTTTGACTATCAAGATCTACTCGCCAATGATTATCCTTGGTTATTTCGTCTATCTTTTAGGACTTACGGCCGTGCCGAACGCCAAAATCTAGAGGCTCAGATCGATCAACTCCCGCAAGAATTAGACGCTATCCACCAACGTTATCAAAGCCTAGCCGAAAACCTCAGCACACGTATCCTTGATCTGCCCCTCAACGAAGAACGGATCGCAACGTTCCGCGAGGCGGATAAGCACTTCAAAAGCCATCGTATCCGAGAAGCAGTAGAAGTCCTTCAGATCGAAAAAAGGAAGCCCACTACCCTAGCCAAAATCTTAGATGATTTTGAAAAGGTATTAGATGCGGTAGATACTCGTAAACTGCTCAGCGATGATCATTGGGATTTGCTGAATGACTTGGAAAAGCATAGCAAAATCTATTATAAGGAGCAAAAAGCGACCTTCAGCTGGTTAAGTCTCGATTTCATCAAGGCTCGTCGTTACCTCAAACGCTTTTTTACGGGGCTAAAACTTGAATTAAATCCAGAAAATATAGTCCGTATCCGATATGATCTGAAAATTTATCGCAGGCTGAGTAAGTTACATAGCAAACACTTTGAACACGCCTTTTTCCATGACTTCCCCTTGCTCAACGATCAATCAACTAAGCGGGATTGGCTAGCTGAGCGTAGAGAAGAGTTGGCGGCTTATATCTATCTCAAAGAGATTACTTTTTTCAAAAAGATAGGGCCACGCTTCGAAAAGGGGCGCTTTGACATGAAGGCTTGGCAAAACTCCATGCAGCAGATTGATAGCTTGGCTGCCTTCAATCAACAATTGCAAGAAACGGAGCGAAGCTGGACCAGCTATTTGCACCCCAAACAAATTGAAGCGATCCGTGAAGCTATCAAAGCCCCAGAGACCGTCAAAGATTATCTGCAAGCCTTGAGAGATAGCTTTCAACGAGATTTTGAGGACCTCAAAGCCATGGACGAGCTACTGGTCAATGTCAGCCCGCTCGAACAACAGGCCATTGAAATATTGAAACTCCAGATAGGCCCAGAGACAGATGAACGAGCCTTTTTGCAGCGTTTACGCAATAGCGTTTATTGCCAGTGGATTGAGTTGAGTGAGAAGCAAACGCCCATTTTAGCCGAAGTGAGCAGTCGTTCCTGGGACAGGAAAAGACGCGACTATGTCGAAAAAGTCCAAACGAGCCAGCTCAAAGTCACCGAACTCATCCAGCGTCGCCTCAAAGAACATATTCTCGAACGCCAAGAATACAATCGCCTCGGCAATCCGATTACCTATCGCACGATCTATCATCAGGTCAGCAAAAAACGTAGGGTTTGGTCCGTGCGTAAATTGGTCAAAGAATGCTGGACAGAAGGGCTGCAGCAGTTGGCCCCTTGTTGGTTGGCTTCGCCGGAGTCGGTTTCGGCTATTTTTCCGATGGAGAACGATTTTTTTGATGTCGTCATTTTTGACGAAGCCTCTCAGTGTTATGTCGAGCGCGGTATTCCGGTATTATTACGGGCTAAGCAGGCAGTAATTGCGGGCGATCCCAAGCAGTTGCAGCCTTTGGATATGTATCGGGTCCGATATGAGGATGCGGAGTCTGAATTTGTGGAGAGCGAACTGGCTCTCGAAGTAGAAAGTCTGCTCGATCTAGCTCGTACCCGCTTTGCACCGACTCATCTCAATTGGCATTATCGTTCGCAGGAGGCGGAATTGATCAATTTTTCCAATCAAGCCTTTTATGAAGGCAAGTTGCAAGTCCTCCCGCCAGCTAGTCCTAATGCGCTCAACCAACCTGCCTTAGAGTGGATCAGCGTCATGGGACAATGGCAAAACAACCGCAATCGTCCCGAAGCAGAACGCGTGATCGAACTCATCATGGAGCTATTGTTGCGTCCAGATGAGCCGAGTTTAGGGGTGGTTACTTTTAACTATCATCAGCAAGAACTGATCAAGGACCTGCTAGACGCAGAACTCGAAATCCTAGCCCATAGTGATCCCAAGGCTTATGATCGACTCTTCGCAGCTTTACACAAAACGGAGCAGGAAGAGTTTATGGGGCTTTTTGTCAAGAATATTGAAAACGTTCAGGGCGACGAGCGCGACATTATTCTTTTTTCGGTGGGCTACGCGCCCAACGCTAAAGGCCGTGTCAACGCTCAATTTGGTCTGCTCAGTAAAGCAGGTGGGGAAAATCGCCTCAATGTTGCCATTAGCCGAGCTCGAAAGAAGTCTTATCTAGTTTGTTCATTTGAGCCTCATCAACTCCAAGTAGATGAAGTTAAAAACGACGGCCCACGCTACTTCAAAGCCTACCTCCAATACGTGCGAGCGATTAGTTCTCGGCGCAATACGGAAGCATTGCAACTCCTCAATCAACAACATAGTACGGACATCACGGCATTGGCGAGCAACCCGATTGCCGATTATCTCTACGAGCGCTTATCAAAGGAGGGCTACTTCGTAGAACGCCACTTTGGGGAAACTTCTTATAAACTTGATCTAGCAGTTAAACGTAGTAAAAAGGACGAAGCATTTTTACTCGGTATAGAGTGTGAAGGCAACTATTATTTCAGCGGAGAAAGTCCGAAAGAACGGGAGGTTTATCGCCCACAAGCTTTGGAAGCTAGAGGCTGGAAAACACATCGTGTTTGGGCGCGTAACTTTTGGTTAGACCGTGAGAAGGAATGGCAAAAAATAAGCAAGCTGCTTCCAAAATAATCGTTCCCTGCATCATTGTTCAATCCTCAAAATTCTCTCAAATGATCGAAAACTACCTAGACGCCGTCCGTAAGCAATTTCAATACTACCAACTCCTCGGTGAGAAGACTTTTGCTCTGCTAGACGATGAACAATTATTTTGGCAATACAATCCCGAGAGTAATTCCGTCGCTGTAATGGTCAAGCACCTCTGGGGCAATATGCTTTCTCGTTGGACTGATTTTCTCACTGCAGATGGCGAAAAGGATTGGCGGGACCGCGACGGCGAATTTGAAGCCACTATCCAAAATAGAGAAGAATTATTGACAAAGTGGGCCGAAGGCTGGGATTGTGTGTTCCAAGCAATGGACAGCATCACTCCCGAGCACTACGAAAGTGTCATCTACATCCGCAATATGGGCCACAGCATCCCCGAAGCCATCAATCGTCAATTGGCTCATTATGCTTATCATGTCGGGCAGATCGTTTATCTCGGCCGTATGCTCAAAGGCGCAGATTGGCAAAGCCTCTCCATTCCCAAAGGTGAATCCAAGACATTCAATAAGCAGAAGTTTTCTAAGCCCAAACGCATAGAGCACTTTACTGAGGAGTTTCTAGAAAAAGAGGAATAAGCGTTCTGCGAAGCGGAGAATGAAAGAAGCAATCATCAATCAAGTTTCCAAAATTCTTCAATCTTGCCCCTCAACTTACAAATAAGGTCTCAAATCATGATTTGCGTCTTTTCACGCAAGAAATACTATAACCATCTTATCCTTTTTTAGTTACTTCAGACAACCACCCTTATAAATCTATATTGCTATGCTTAGATCTCTTCTATCATTTGCTGCCTTGATTGGCTTTACGCTACTCGCGAACGCTCAAATTGAAGGCAACGAAAAACGAGAAACCCGTCTGCTCGATCCGGCAGATTTCACTGAATTACGAGTTGATGTCGCAGCCAATATGATCATTGACTGTCAATCAGAAGGAGGCTTGGAAATCACGACTGATGCTAATTTATTTGAGTATCTCGAAATCGAAGTCAAAGGCAATATATTGATCCTCAGTCAAAAGGCAGACATCAAACCTTCACGCGGGATACAGATCAGTTTGGGAGCCAAAGATATGGCGGTACTACAAACGTCAGCAGCAGCTACGATTCAAGTTGTGGGTATAGATCGAGATGATTTTCGCCTCGTCAACCCTGCTGCGACCGTTTTACTTGAAGGCAAAACCCAAGAATTGCGTTTAGCGATCGAAAGCGGCCAAGTAGAAGCCTCTCGATTACAGACAGAAAAAGCGGTTGTCGATATTTGGTCTAGCGGTATCGCAACCATCAATGCGAGCGAGGAGGTGTCAGGCAAAATCAGCAATGGGGGTCGCCTTATTTATCAGGGTAGTCCCGCGTCAATTAATACCCATACCAGCGAAGGTGGGATCACTTTGGCCGTACAACATGAGCGCCAAGAAAATCCAAATGGTGCGCGCTTTGTGGCAGACGCACCGATCAATTTGACGATTATCAATAAAACGGGAGAAGCCCTGCACACGGTCGTTCGTGGACCTGGTCCTAAACCTTTTGGATATGGTTTACCTTTTCAGCCGGGCATCACTCGTGAAGAGAATTGGCCAGTGGGTACCAAGGTGTTCTTGGTCAATAAGTTAGGGATGCGTTCGCTGCTTTTTGAGGTACAGAATTCGGACCAAGGTGGGGAGATTGTACTGGCAGGAGCGTAGAAAGACTAATCGTAACATACGATACAAAACACCAGTCATCCCGGAAATTCGAAGTATGAGAATTATCCGGGAACTTTCATTGCGCTAATATATCATAACTCAAGTCTGTCCATTTTGGATTGATTGACTCAATCAATTCTTCTTTCCAATTCCTTCGCCAACGTTTAAGCGTTTTTTCAAAAACTATTGCTTCTATAAGCGAATCGAAATCTTTGATAAAAACCAATTGATCACAGTTGTATTTGATACAGAATTCTGAGCCCAATCCATTTTTATGATCAGTAATTTTTTCTTTCAACTTACTGCTAACTCCAACATACAGCGTTGATCGAGAATAATTAGTCAGGATATACACAAATGCATTGGACTGAATATTAAGCATCTCTGCTCGAGGTTAATTGAATAGATCCCGGCTCGCGTACCTTGGCCGGGATGACGAAGAAAAAAACGAGCCAGTCGATACTACGGCAATACACGGGCTGTCACCCCAAACAATCTCGGTCGACTCGGTGCCGCATCACTCATAAAAGCCGCAATCTGCAAATCGAGGAGGTAGATACCATCAGCGACATTATCTGGTACGTAGATGAATTCGGTGATGGTGCGATTGTTAATTTCTGACGTCTCGACGGAATTTTGTCCTGCGCCAAGTCCCCAAAAGATATGATGCGCATTGAGTTTGCCTTCGTCAAACAATCGGTCCACGCTTGGCATATCGACCAGTAGATGTTTCACGCCTCGTGAGCGAATCTCTGCCATCGCCTCTAGCGTAAAAAACGCAGGAGGCGTTTGCATATAATCCCGATTCATTTTGCTGCGCTCATTGGGCAGGGTGCGGATCACTAAGGCATCCAGAAATCCATTTGGGTTATCTGCTAATGCTTTTTGGATCATCGCCCGATCAATTACCAAATCCTCCGCAGCTAAAGCAGGCTCATAAGCATCCGTAGTCGCGTTCGCCGACTGAGGCGTGACACTGATTAAAGTGCTGGGAATCCAACTATCTCGCAATAATTCATGCACTGCCAACCGCTCAGCCACAATATGTCCCATACCTTCAGTATGCGTGCCATTGCAATGGGGCGTCAGCGTATAGGTCTCAAAATTGCATCCACCGCCTTGGCGAACGTCTCCCACAAATCCGCCGCCTTCATAGACTTGGCTCGTCGCTGCTGCCACGCCATAAGAATTAGGCTGCGGTCCATTAAATTGCATCGGAATCGCAATATCAATCGCCTGAGAATCGACTTGATAGGTGCTGTCTTCAATTTGCAAAAATAGCTTCATGAGGAGAGAGTTAGGGAGTTGGGAAGCTCGGGAGTTGATTCCACGATTTATGTAAAGGCACAATCAGCATCTCCGTCTTGGATCACGATTTCGTCTTGAGCTGTGATGTCATCGGCAAATTCTTTGGCGATGATATAGTGCCTCCGCAAATCGCGAATATGGAAAAAAGGATGCGCATTGCCACGAATATGGGCTACTAAAGCGGGATGAAAGACCGAAAGCATATCGAGCTTCATCTGTTGCATATGCTGATAAATCAATTGGGCCACATCGGGCAGTAAATCATCCTCTACATACAAAAAGGGAACTTTTAGATGGCGATTTCGGATCGAAAACATGATCAATCCTGCCAATTCGCCCGTTCGCCGATAGAGGCGTAACAACATAAAATCAAAGCGCTTATCTATGGCCGAAAAATGATAGCGCCTACTATAATCATCTTGATCGGCGCCACTCAATATCCAAGGCTGTTTGAGCATCCAATTGATCTCGGCTTGACCTCGACGAAAAACTTGATTGTCTTGTCGTGATCTTAAAAAGGTCTCTAATTCATCATCTAACTCATTTGCATATTCCCACTGCAAATTGGCATTGAAATTTTTGAATTTAACCCGCAGGTCATTGGGAATATTGAGCAGCCAATCTCCTGCTTTGAGAAGTGGCTTGAGTTTTTGAAAGATGGGTTTTTTATTCGGCAAAATAGTCGCCGTATTAAAACGCAAAAAGCCCCGCAATCCCACCGGCTGGTGTAGATCGACGAAGGCTTCGGCGCGATCGTATAAGCGTTTGGCCGCAGGCGTAAATTCAGTTACGAGGATACGTTGGTCATAAGCGTTCAGCGCAGCTGCGACTAATTTGCCACCAATCCCTTGACCGCGAGTGATCGGATTGACCCACATACAACTTAGCCAGCCTCCTCGCGCCTTTTTACCATTGAGATTGATTTCATCTGGCAATACGCCGAGGTAGCCTACGAGAACCTTTTCCTCATTATAAGCTAGCAAAAGGATCACATCCTCAGCTTGAAGACGCGGATTTGCAATATGCGAAAGTGCCCTATGCCGACTGATCGGCAAAACTGGGGATCGCTCGTAAGCTTCAGAATAAATGTATGCTTGTAGATCAGCCGCGCGGAGTTCCTGAATCATGGATTTATCCGATTTTACGGATCTCCTGGGTTAGAACCCGATGACTGTTACTATGGGTAAGTCCTTTGATCAAAATCGTGTCATGCCAATGATCGCGAACGATCTCACTAAGATTGTGAGGGACACTAATCTGATAGGGGAGCTGGTTCCCATCTTTATCAATCAATTGGATATGTCGTTGATTGGGGCCAGTAAAAGCAAGCTTACCCACAATCTCAATATCTTCAACATCTGCACCATCGAGATCCAGAAAAAATTGAGCATGCTCCAACAAATCGCGGAGTTCATCAATGATTTCTAAAGGAGGTTCTTCAGAAAGCGCACGACAAGCAATCTTTTCGGCTTCACGCCAGTCCTGGGCATTGATCGCCAAAGAAGCTGCTGATCGAAATAATACCGCTCTCGAAGTATAAGCTGCTACTTCGGTCTTCAAAGCTGCCTGTTTTTCAAGCTGGCAAGCCTTGGCAAAAAGTCCAAGAGCCTCTTCGGTCTGACCTCTCATGCGTGCAATGAATGCGCGCTCGGCGACATCCATGGCTTCTGTATGTAAGCTGCTGATTTGACTCATTTTGCGGCGAAGTATGACAATAACTTACGAAATTCCGTTACGATCACCAAAGCAGGTAGGCCCAAATGATCACTTCTTTGTGTTTGTTTGAGCTTAGCTTTGACCCGGCGTTCGATCAGTTTTAGGTCTCCAGACAGAATACCGGATATTTCTAAACGTACACTTTCCTCGAAGAGTTCGCTTTCTGAGGTACTTTCTGCGGGTCCGAGCCAGTAGTCAAAGCCTGTCCCTTTCACGGAACGCCCCGTCACAGTGAGATCAGTTAAGGCCAAAACCAGCAAAATCGCCATTGCAGTAGCCCCATATTCGGTAGCCTCGCCCATATCTCGCCAACTATTGCGGATTTGCTCCGTCAGTTCTCCTTCCCATTGCAAAGTCAACTGCTCATAACGATCTCCCATTACGCCTAATTCAGCGCCAGTTTGATGTCCACCTTGCTCCAAGCAGACTTGGCAAGCCTCCACCAAAAAGGCCCCAAAAGCAGGACTTATGGCTGGCAAACCTTCAATTAGTCGTTCTAGTTGGATCATCAGGAGCGAAGATGCGCAAAATCTTCATAGGAGAATAGAAAACGGGATTGATTGGTATTTTTTTTCCCTTCTCTAGTTTCAATGTGGTAGCTCCGCTTTCTTACAGTCTCAGACTGTCCTCCTTAGCCTGTCGAAGGATGACACCACAAATATTAAGCGATCAAGTTCCTTGCCTCCAATAAGACTAATACAAGGCAATCAACAAAGTCCTAGCTCCATGCGCTCCATGCACCAAAGACTGCTCAATATCGGCAGTTTTAGAAGGGCCAGAAATAAACACTCCAAAGCCTGAGACATCAGTCCCAAGTCGTTGATAGGCTTCGTGCATATTCCACATGATATCGGCTTTAGCTAGGGTGATCACCAAATGCTGCGTAATGAATGGCAGTACTCGCTGCGGCAAGACAGTTTCGGGTATCCAGATAGCAGCATTCTCCCCGACCCCAAATGAACCAGGAATGATGGCAACATCCACATCAGCGAGTGCATAGGCATCCGTCAAGGCAGACCAATCCAGACTAGGCAAGTCTAAATCTTCGATCTGATGAGCGATTTTCTTAGCCTGCGGATAACGCTCGGTTACAGCATTTGCTAAGTCGCTCCATTTACTCATTTCTAAGACTTGAGCGCCTACTCCTTCTGCCGCCTCGCGGAACGCTTGCACCAAGTCTTCGACAGGATGCGCAAAGCTTGGCAAGTCCGGCAAAGGGCTAAGCTCAGGTTTATTGGCTTTGATTGCTTTGAGAATATCGTTGCGGGAGGACATTTTGATTGAGTTAGAGAGTTGGGAAATAATTGATTCAGAAACTCATTCAATTATTCTTTTCCATCCAGTCACGGAAACTTTGTTTGGGAGCATCGGGGAGGTCCCGTTTTTCCCCCCAAGTATTCCAAGGGCCATAGACAAGACTAGAAGGAAAAAGACGTAGCGACCAACGGGCTCTTTTACCTAGCCAACGATATAGTTTCGGTCGGGCAAACACCCAAGCAGCCATCTGCATACTCCAGCGCTTAGAAGGCGGCAAGTGGCCTTCCTCGGCTATCAGTTGCCTCCATTTGTAGAGTTGAGTGTGAATATCAATCTTGACGGGGCAAACGTCGGTACATGATCCGCACAAGGTCGAGGCGAACGGCAAAGAGGCATGCTTTTTCAGATCAATGCCGGGTGTCAAGATAGAACCGATAGGACCTGGCACCGTGGTACCATAACTATGTCCTCCGCTACGGCGATAGACTGGACAAGTATTCATACAGGCGCCACAACGGATGCAGTGCAAAGAGCGTCGAAAGTCCGGACGACCTAATTGATCGCTTCGTCCATTGTCTACGATCACGATATGCATTTCACTATTGGGACGCGGACGATGAAAGTGCGAAGTAAAAGTCGTTATCGGCTGGCCCGTACCGCTGCGCGCCAACAAACGTAGAAATACGCCCAAATCAGCTAAGCGAGGAATGAGTTTTTCCATACCCATGCTATGGATCTGTAGTTTGGGTAGGTGTACGCCCATATCGGCATTACCTTCGTTGGTGCAGACTACTACTCCTCCGGTCTCTGCTATGGCAAAGTTTACTCCAGTTAGAGCCGCATCTGCTTCCAAAAATTGAGCCCGCAAATGTTGGCGTGCCGCTTCCGTCAGATATTTCGGATCACTGGCACCGGCTTCGGTACCGAGTTTTTCATGAAAGAGTTCTCCGATCTCCTCCTTTTTTAAGTGGATCGCTGGCATGACGATATGACTCGGTGGCTCATCTTTGAGCTGCACGATGCGTTCGCCAAGGTCGGTATCTACGACTTCGATGCCCATCCGCTCTAAAAAAGGATTAAGATGGCATTCTTCGGTCAACATGGACTTACTTTTTACAATCCGTTTGGCTTTATGTTTTTGGAGGATATCGTAGACGATTCGGTTATGTTCGGCGGCATCTTTGGCCCAGTGTACATGCACACCATTAGCTTGGGCCTTGGCTTCAAACTGGATCAAATACTCATCCATCCTAGAGAGCATATTACCTTTGATCTGAGAGCCGAGCTCGCGCAAGTCTTCCCACTCGGGGACAGTATTGGCCTGGCGATCGCGCTTCTCACGGACAAACCAAAGAGCCTGATCGTGCCAGCCTGTACGGGCTTGGTTCTCGTTAAATTCGGTTGCGGCTTTGGCGTGACTCATAAGGATTGGAATTCAGAATAGCGAATGACGAACAATAGAATATAGAAGGACTAGACGCGACTATTGAGGATTTCAGCGATGTGAAGGAAACGGAAAGGACGCTTTTCGCGTTTTGCGATCCCTTCAAGATGCATCAAGCAAGACATATCCCCACCAGTGATCACCTCAGCACTCGCTTGCCCATGATCACTCAGCCGGTCTTGTCCCATGCGTACAGAAACGGCTGCTTCAGAGACCGCAAAGGTGCCGCCAAAACCGCAGCATTCATCTTCCCGTTGGAGATCGACCAATTCGAGTCCATTTACTTTTTCGAGTAAACGCTTTTGAAGAGAGAAGTCTGCAATCATGCGTTCCGAGGATCGGCCCTGACGCAAGCCCCGCAATCCATGACAACTTTGATGCAGACCGACGCGTTCCGCGAAGCGGGCTCCCACATCCTCTACCTTCAATACATCGGTCAAAAATTGGCACAACTCATAGCTGCGTTCGCGAACAGCGATCACCTCCTCACGCTGCTCCAAAATGTCGTAATGCTTGCGAATATGATAGATACAACTACCGCTCGGTCCGACCACATAATCATAGTCCGCAAACTGATCCACCATATGATTGGCGGTTGCAATGGCCTGCTTTTCAAAGCCCGAATTGGCCATCGGCTGGCCGCAGCAAGTCTGATCTTTGGGATAATGCACCTCCACCCCGAGATGCCTCAGCAGTTCTAAACTCGCCACGGCTACCTGAGGATAAAATTGATCAATATAACAGGGAATAAAAAGGGCTACCTTCATTGAGGAAAGCTACGAATTTCCGCCCGAGATTCTAAGAATTCTCCTCTCGCTGGGAACGATTGAATCTATAGGCACGCTCTACTTTGCATACTCGAGTAAAATAGCTTTCGTACCAATCTGCCCTGCCTTTGCGTTGGGCGAAGAGATGTTGGCTTTGCTGCTTCCAGTTGCGGATGGCAGCTTCGCTCTCCCAATAGGAGACAGTGATTCCGATTTCGATTCCTTCGCGGGCGCTTTCTATACCGAGAAAACCGGGTTGTTGTTGGGCGAGTGCGACCATTTGGTCAGCCATTGCGCCATAGCCATCATCGCCTTCGGTCCGAGCGGAGGTAAAGATGACTGCGTAGTATGGTGGTTGAGGTGTGGATGCGATCATGGGGATGACTTATGTGGTAGCGGCGTATTGCGTATGCCGCCTTGGACAATTTAATGCTTACATACTATTTTTTTTCATGCGGCGTATGCAATACGCCGCTACATGATGAATAATTCATCTTTATCCCAGTTGGCTGGGTTGTTTTGGATATAGGCTCTTATGCGTTCAAAGGATTCATGATCACGCACAATGTGATCATAGTAATTTTTTTGCCACTTAAAATTATGTATCCCAGCTGCTCGAATTTGTCGAGTACAACTAGCTTTGAACCCTCTAACTATAGCGCCTAGACTTTGGGAAGGTGATTGAAATAGCGTAGGATCGGCATAGGTGGAAGGAAATCGACCGTTTTTATCAGGCAATATTGGAGAGTCAATAACAATTAGCGCGTGGAAATGATTAGGCATCACACAAAATTCGTCAATCTGAATAGTTAAACTTTCCCTGATTTCCGAAGTGAGAAGCCATTCTTTGGTAAGGATTTCTCCGGCTTCATTTAAATGCATTTTCCCATTTCGAATTTGCCCAAGAAACGGTTGATGTTTTTGAGTACAAATAGTAATGAAGTAGGCGCCTTCGGCATGGTAGTCATATGATCTTAAACGAAAAGATTGTTTGCTTTTTCGGTTAGGAGTCATGTCTGTAAAAAGGTAGCAGCGTATTGCATACGCCGCCTTGGAATAATCTGGATCGGCCTTTGAAATACACCTATTAATGAAATTGGGCGGCGTAGTTTGCACCACGCCGCCCAAAAAATATTATTATCTAATTCTCGATTTCAAATCTTCGACTCGTTCGAGTACATCTTCTCGAGACATATCTCGATAGCGAGGCGGCAAGAGTTCTTTCGAAGTACTCTCCAATACGGCGGAGTAGGTCATCAACTCGATTTCTTCGGGGTAAGTAGGCGGAAGGAAATCATTGAATACCTGTGCGATGATATCGAAATTGACTTTGTCTAGTCCCAAACTGGCAGCTTTGAACTTCGCGCGGGTTAAGGCAGATTCCATATCCGCTCCAGAGCGAACAGACATATCTTCAAAAAACTCTTCATCAAATTCGTCCAAGTCGAGGTATTTGAGCCCCGTCTTCCGGGTCATTACTTGGAGGAGTTCTTTTTTCTCTGCTATCGTTTCAGGATAAAAAAGACCAATATGCTCTTCTGCTCTACCCTGACGTTTAAAGTCAACTGGCATCAAATCGGGACGTGCAGTAACTAAGAACCATACAATCCGGCCACGATTATCAGTATCACTCATAAAAGAAGCGATCATCGAGAAGATACGGCTGTTAACGCCACTACCTCCTCCGGAGGAACGATTGCCCAAGTAGGCATCCGCCTCATCAATCATAACCGCAACTGGGGCCATGGCTTTGAGGATTTTGAGCACCTTTTGCAGGTTACCTTCGGATTGCCCAACATACATCCCACGGAAGTTTTTGAGCAATACCATCGGCACACCAATATCGTTCGCGAAACAGCGAATCATAAAGGTTTTACCCGTTCCGACAGGACCAGAGACGAGATAACCCATTGGCATTACATCAGAGCGACCGGACTTCAGGGCTCTTGATGCATCCATCAAGTGCTTTTTGGCTTGGGCGTGTCCAGCAACATCTTTGAGACTAAAGCTAGTTTCGACAAACTCTAGGAGTCCTCCAGCCTCGCTTTCGATCATTTCTTTTTTCTTGGCCGTCAGCTCATCATTGGTGAAAGCTGTTTCGTTTTTCGCAGCCTCAGACATGATCGTTTTGAGGTGGACCAAACCTAGACCAGCCGTATTTTTGGCCAGAATCTCAGGCGTCATCTCAAAATACTTGGCTGTATCCGGATTTTGAGAGAAGAAATACTCGATAAACTGAAAACGATTTTCCTCATCGGGATAAGGAAGACTGATATCATGAGTATAGGGATTGCGAACGTACTGATCATCTAGGTCGCTGATGTTTTCGGTCATTACTACGACCATCATATCAGCATTGAGGAAGGTTTCCTCTCTCGCCCACTTTTGCAAGAAGATCAGTACTTGCTGCTCCTCTGGACGCAAGCCGCCTTTGTCGGTCATCGGGATCAAAGTCTCGATATGATCGATCATTAGTGCGATGGATTTTCCATCTTCAAGCTGTGCTTCGAGTTTAGCAATGCGTGCCTCTACTTTTTTCTTGTTAGGGACACTTTTTTCTTCACCAAAATCAGGCAAAGTCATACGCATAAAGCGATCGATCACATCTTCTCCAGCTTCTGGTTGAGGTTCTTCACGTGAACTAAGCTTCTTTTGCAGATGCTTGATGAGATACTTTAAGAGATTTTGATTGAGGGTAACATCAAAATACTTATCCAGCGCATAAAATGCTTTGCGAGGCTCAGGCAGTAATTGAAACTCTGCGCCTCCTGACAATTCCGTCAGCATATCGAGAGTTGAGATTACCTCTTTACGCATCTGACTTTCGCCCCCAAAGCGAGTGTCATCTTGAAAGCGAACCCCTGCAGCACGGTCGTATTGTACGACTATATCTTTGCCTTTAAATAATTCTTGGTTGATAAACTCTCTTACCTTGTAATAGGTAATTTTTCCGTCTCGCTCTACCCTGACATAATCATTGATATTGCCATGGATAATAAACTGGGAGACGTTCTCAGAGAGATACTTACGCTTTACTTCATAAACCCATTCGGGTACTTTTGTCTTGGGTGAACTTTGTGTTTCTGTCGACATATGTTAGATTGAATAAAATCCAGATTTATAACCCTTTGCCGCATCAAAATGTGACAGAAGATATTGCTCTAAGATAATAAATGTTTTATAGCATCCGCGAGCGTAAAGAGGAAAAGCACCCAAGAACAACCGAACTAGCATAGGTAATTACCGATTAAACAACTTTGCTCAGCAGGAAGGTTTATATTTTGTAATTTTACCTTATACTGAACTCGTGTAGAACCCAATATGGCAGGAAATGCTCACATGCCTTCATTTCTACTAGCTTGTACCAATCAAGCTAGTGATGGCAAACATGCTAATGAAGCGGTAACAGAATCTGAAAAGATCGTCTCTATCCTCCGTCCTTATGAAAACAATAAGGGTGGAAATATCGTCGAAGCCCGATACGGCTCTCGTCGATACTTTACAGATGTTATTACCCA
Organism: Bacteroidia bacterium; assembly: GCA_045106675.1. Classification (GTDB taxonomy): domain Bacteria; phylum Bacteroidota; class Bacteroidia; order J057; family J057; genus JBCAWW01. Next base: position 387 of record JBGCFA010000201.1, on the reverse strand, counting down.
AAAGAAACACAAGCACTCCGTTGAGCTCGTCCACATCTTAAGTGGTGGCGAGGAAGAAAAAGAATTGCGCTTTCGTACCCGTTCTGGAGAAAGCATACTATCCGCAGTTGAGCTCAGCAAATCCTTGCGTTCCTTTCCCAATCTCAAGTTGATTATCCTTTCGGGTGAAATTCACCCAGAATATAGTGAGAAGCTAGTCAGTTCAGCTACGGCGCCGGTCTTGTTCTTTCCTTCGGAAGAACGCACGGCCTCTATCCTATTTTATGACGCGCTCCTCAATGGACAATCTATCGCTGATGCCTACCAAAGCATGGCAAATCGCTACGGCAGTCCTTTTCCGAACGCCCATAGATTACTATCACCCAGTCGCAAAGGTTGGCTTTGGTC
>JBGCFA010000200.1:0-43233 GCA_045106675.1 Bacteroidia bacterium | reverse complement strand
TTCGCTTGGTTCCCGGAACAGCTTGATAACTTTGCCATATAGCTTGCCATCTTTTTCGTAGATCTCTACGATAGACTTGGGTTTATTTGTTTCATCATCAATCGTTTTCCACTTTCCTACTGGAGATTGAGCGAAAGTAGTGAGGGTCATGAGCATAAGTATTAGGCTCAATGGTAGGACTTTGATTATTCTTTTCATGCGTTTGTAGAGTTTAATTTACCGGATGATTGTTAAGTTAAATATACAATTGTTTTATTAATTCTTGGGTAACTTGAACAGACTTGAGACGTCTTACTTATGACAAAGACACTCTAAATACATTTTTTGTTTAGATTTAGTCTTTCAAACTATTGGTAGGCATATGCGCAATTTTATCTGGTTATCGTTGATTCTTTTGGTCTTTTTTAGCGGTCGTAAACTTTTGATCAACTACACAAACCTTGGCAAAGCCAAAGCTATGGCCACAAAGCAAGAGGTAATAGTTGAGCCTGAATCTCCCGCATCCGCCGAAGAGCAAATATTACCTTTGCCAACTTTACCACCACTACCACCGATACATCCTGAGATCAAAGAAATACTTGAAAAAGCAAAAACCTTAGCAGGAAGTCCTTATCTCGGCGGAGGCAGCAATCCAGCAGGTTTTGATTGTTCTGGCTTTGTACGCTATGTATATCAAGACATCGGAGTAGTCTTGCCTCGTTCGAGCGGCGCGATGGCTTTAGTTGGCCAGCCTATCGAACGTCAGAACGTCCGACCTGGTGACTTATTGTTTTTCACCGGATCGGACGCAAATCTTGCAACGGTTGGACACGTTGCGCTCGTACTGGAACATGAAGCGGATCAATTGCTCATGATCCATGCTTCAAATCGTGGGGTCGTGGTAGATGATTATTACGATATGCCCTACTATCAAGAGCGCTACCTATCTGCCAATCGGCCTTATGCTGAATAAATTTTCACCTTCTTATTTGTAGTTTTTGTTGATAAAGCCCCTCCTCATTTTGCAATTGGAGGAGATACAAAGCGTTCGGCAAGGCCGGTAACTCGATCTGCTGCTCACCGCTGGGGATGCTGCTTTTGAAGACGATTTGGCCCTGTGAGTTGTAGAGCGTGAGTTTAGTCTGCCGCTTCGCGGAACGCTTGGCCTTGATGACGATTTGGTCTTGGGCGGGATTAGGGTAAACTGTCCAAAAATCGCTTTCAAAATCTGCCAAAGCTGTTACTTCTTGGGTGAGGACCACCTCTGCAATTTCAGTGTCATAAGGAATATCAGTATCGTCAAGACGAATCAAACGGACATTGGTGATCTCTAGTCTCAGCGTATCTCGAATCAAATCCTTGCCCGAAATATCATCAATCATCACTACTCTGATCTTGGCGATCTGCCCAAAACCAGTACGTTCTGTTTGATCGGTGCGTGAAAGTGCCAAGTCAACTTGTCCATTGGAAAAGTCATCACGATCGAGGGTGATCATGTCTTGGTTTTTGTTGCCTAGCCAAGAATTACTAAAATCTATTTGGAGACTAGCTGAATCAATCAGCGCAGGATCATAGTTGATCGTAAAGGCAATGCCATAGACACTATCCGCCACCAAAGTATCGACACCCAGTATGATGGGAGCGTCAACAGTATCGCCGGGTAGATAGCTAGAGAGGTCCGGAATAATCAATAAGGGAGTCGCACCAAAGAGTTCGACACCTCCACTTTTGTTGTGCGTCAGACCATAGTTGAGTGTGACAGCAAGGGTATCGTCTAAGTCTACCGTACCTGATCCATCGGTATCGGTATGGGCATAGTTGACACCACTGGGTAAAGTATTGCTCCAACTACTGACTGGCTCGGCTTGCCAATTGAGGGAAGCGTTCGGCCGGGCCGGACCGCTACTCCCGAAGGCTTGACCAAGGGCTAGATAATCCATATTGTTGGCAATGAGATCATCGTTAGCGTCTCCGGGCCAGACCGTATCTATTGGGGTAGTCTGAAAACTAAAGTGCGCTACTCCTGTCACATTGCTCACCCAAAGATCTCCATTGAGATCAAAAGCAATATGGGTCGTGGTATCCATCTGGAAGCCTAGACCTCCCATAGAGTAAGTAGTGGGATTGGGGCTTGCAAAGTGGATAATCTCTTGATTTTGATCGGAGAATCCCCAAATATCTCCTTGCTGGTCTTGCGTCAGTCTATGCTTGATCACGCTTTGCCAAGGAGAATTATTATTGTCAAATACCAATGTGCCCGATGGACCATCACGCCTTAATTCATTTGCAGTTGAGGTCCAGATGTCCCCCTGATTGGTAGCTAAAATATCCCGCACATAAGTATTGGCATTATAAGACAGATTCCAAGTAGTGCCATCAAATGAAAATATTTCACCAGCGCCACATCCAACCCATACTGTACCATTGCTGCCTACGATCAAATCAATAATCGATCCCCAACTACTGCCACAACTGAAGTTACCAGCACTATTACTAAATTCAGTCCAGCTACTCCCATCAAAGCGCCATATCGCATCATAATTATGTCCCCAAAGGTCTCCATTGGCGTCAATCCCGAGGGAATACAGAGCGTAGAGTCCGTTTGGGGTTGAGATATTGGTGATTGTGTTGCCATCATAATATTTTAAAAAGGCCGCTGGATCAGTAGTTACTAGCCAAATCCCTCCAGATTGATCTACTTCTAGGGCTAATACTTCTTCAGTCAAAGGCAGATTATGCCAAGCTGTGCCATCAAAATAGCAGTTTACTTCATTGAATTGTCCACGATACCATATTTGTCCATCGGCCTCTAGATCAAGAAATCCACGGTAAAATTCGTCGGCTGGGCCTTCTTCAGGAGTGATAAAACTCCAGTTTGTGCCATCAAAAGAGCCTAGCCCCTTCTCGGTATAGGTAGAAAGGTATTGTTGATTGAAATTGGGATGCGCTGCGATTTGACCAGTATAATTGAATGGATAAGCAGTGTTTTGGGCATCATAGAGATTGTAGCCGCCATTGCTAGGATCAAGCTCTACTAAACCACCATTATTCATCGAGATCCAAACCCGATTATTGGGGCCTTCTTTGATGATATTGCCATGTCCAGAAGGTAGATTAGATAGACTACTTGCATGGTATTGCGTCCAATTGGTTCCATCAAAATGGGTGATGCGATTAGCTGAGCTACTCGACCATTTATCTCCATTGGATGCAATCATAAAGCTCCTGCTCCCTCCATAATGAGTGATGGTACTGAGATGAGTGGTCCAAGTGCTACCATCAAAATGGGCGAATTGGACCTTATTCGTAGATGAAGTACCTCCCAACCAAAGGTCTCCGGCAGGATCTATTTCAATAGACCCGATGTGCATGCCGTTAAGGCTAGGATAGTTGTTTAAGCTTGTGCTAGTCCAGTTTTGCCCATCAAAGTTGACCAAGGTTTCATTAGCAAAGAGAAGCACAACATCTCCGTTGGGATAGGATTCGATATCGAGCAAATTGCTATTGAAGAAATTATTAGAGGCAAAAGTGTCCACCGACATGCCATCCCAGCTCATCAAGCCATATTCTGGGGTACTGCCAGTATAAATCGAACAAGGAATCCATAGGATGCCATTGGGAGCTAGTTCGGGTTCAAGATATCTCAGAAAATACCAGTTACTCGCTAATCCACTACTCATTGGAGTGAGAATTTGATGCTGGTTAGCATTGTAGATCCCTACACTTTTTTCGGTGATATACACGAGATCCCCATTTGCCTTCATGTCCATAGTGAAAATCTGATTGTTCGCCACTCCGTCGACATATTTATGCGCGCACAAACCATTGAGACAAAAATCCTGACTTAGCGGATCATTGTCATCACAGTTTGGCACTGTGGTACAGCTATAGGGATCAACATAGGTGCGGGTTCCACCTTCATAAATGGCTTTCAGGTTTTGGGCTGCAGGGCTGAGATATATCAGAATAAAGAGAATCGTGCTGAATATGCGGATCATGGTACAAAGTGTTTATGGTGTTTTTACAGATTAGGTACTCTCCAGATTATCGTAATATCTGTAGCTTTTGCTGGTAGGTTCCAGCTTCATTTTGCAATTGTAAGAGATACAAAGCGTTCGGCAAGGCCGGCAAGTCAATACTTTGCTCCCCGATAGGGACGGACCTTTGAAAGACGATTTGGCCTTGTAAGTTATAGAGCGTGAGTCTGGTCTGCCGCTGCGCGGAACGCTTGGCCTTGATGATGATTTGGTCTTGGGCGGGATTGGGAAAAACCTGCCAAAGATCAAGTGCTAAATCACTGATCCCAGTTACTTCTTGGGTTACTTCTACCAAGGCGACTTCAGTATCATAAGGGATATCGGCACCGTCGAGGCGGATCAATCGTACATTCGTGATCTCTAGTCTCAGGGTGTCTCGAAGCAGATTTTTGCCCGATATATCATCAATCATCACCACTCTAATTTTGGCGATTTGGCCGAAGCCAGTACGTTCTATCTGATCGGTACGCGAAAGCGCAAGATCTGCTTGTGCATTGGGATAATCATCTCTGGCGAGCGTGATCATGTCGAGATTTTTGTCGCCTAGCCAAGAAGTGGTATAATCTATTTCAAAGCTGCCCGAATCAATCAGCATGGGGTCATAAGTGATCGAAAAAGCAATGCCATAGACGCTGTCAGCGAGGAGCGTATCTAGGCCAAGGATGATCGGCGCTTCTACCGTATCGCCGGGAAGGTAATTAGATAAGTCTGGAATAATCAATAAAGGGGTCGCACCAGACATAGCGAAATCAGTGCTTTTGTTGTGCGTAAGGCCATAATTGAGATTGACGGCTAGGGTATCGTCTAGGTCTACCGTGCCGGAACCATCGGTATCCGTATGGGCATAATTGGCGCCATTGGGGAGATTGTTGCTCCAGCTAGGGACGGCTTGGGCTTGCCAATTGAGGGAAGCGTTCGGCCGGGCCGGACCACTACTCCCAAAAGCCTGACCGATGGCTAGAATGTCGAAATTATTGGCAACAAGATCATCATTGGCATCGCCGGGCCAGACAGAGTCAGTCGGAATAGTGAGGCTAAACTCACCAACTCCTGAGTTATTAGATACCCATAAAGTACCATCAGGCGTAAAGGCTAAGCTAGAAGCACTGTCTGTTTTGAAACCGAGGGAAGCGATATCGTAAGTGATTTGATTTTGACCACTTAGATGGATTATGTCCCCACTAAATGTAATGCCCCATAGATCACCGAGCGGGCCAATCGTCATTTTGTCTTTGAGAATACTCCCCCAAGCAGGATGTGGAACGGTTGTAACGACTCCATTTTCATATTTTTTTAAGGCAAAATGACTTCCAAACCACATTTCGCCATTTAGGCCAGGGAACATAAAAGCTGGAGTCGTAGAGTGGGTTAAGCGGTAGACCCAATTGGTGCCATCGAATTGATATATTTGCCCATCTGTGCACCATATCCATATTTGTCCGTTTGCATCCTCCTTTAAAAATCCATAACGAGTAGTACTTGAAAAACTATTAGAGAAATCCGTCCAACTACTCCCATCATATCGATATATATCTTGATGGCTGATCACCCAAAGATGATCATTGTTGTCTACTTCAATATCTTTGAGAGGTCCTCCAAAAGGATTTACGACTTCTGTAACACTGAGACCGTCATAGAGGTAGGTGCTATAAACATCTCTCCTTTTACGTAGCCATATGTCTCCATTGGAAGCAAACTCCATATCCGTGAAAGAGCCAGATAGACCTGGAAGCTCTTGCCAAGTTGTGCCATTATAGAATGTACTCTGTCCATTGCTATTACCTCTATACCAAAGCCTTCCATCTTTTTCAAAATCAAGGAAAGTGTACCAAGACTCCCAGTCTGGTCCTTCGACCCCCACATTGAGGTCGGTGAAAGTCGTCCCATTAAAAGAAAAAAGACCCTCGTCTGAGGCGCAATAGATTAGGTTTGAGTTAGGATTTGCACTAACTCTTGTTATATCGTGGGTGAGGATCGAATTACCGTCATTATATTCAGTTATTGCACCGTTGGTAGGGTCAAGCTTTACTAAGCCTCTATTTTGCGCCAGCCAAATCTCTCCATTTGGCCCTTCTGCAATGTCTGCTAAGACACTAGTTTGAGTCAAGGTATAAGAAAAGTCATCCCAAGTGCTGCCGTTATATCTGTATAAAGCAAATGGAGGCGCTAACCAAATATTATCTCCACTATCGATGAACATAAAGCCTCTATTCATCTGCTGATTGGTAGGTATAATCGTCCAATTCATGCCATCAAACTGGGCAAGAGCTCCTTGTGAGACTGTCAGGCCTCCAACTAATGTATCAAAGAAAGTCATCAACCACAGATTTCCGGCTGAATCATAAGAAATACTTCTTATGTCATGATTGGCAAAAATTGGGAATTGGTTTAGATCAAAGACTGACCAATTCGTACCATCAAAACGGCTAATGGTTTTATTGCGGTGAAGCAAATTGATCTCTCCTGTAGGCCCTTTAATCATTGACATTATCTTAGACGAATCAATATCTCCTAATGCATAAGAGTAGATGCTCAATTGACTGCCATCCCAACGTCCGATTGCTGGGGTTTCATTATTGAAATAATCAGTTCCTAAGATCCAGAAGTCGCCATTATTATCAATGATGGGGACTAAATTAACTGTGTAACGGGCCTCCCACCATTGATAATTAGGATACCATCCGCGTTGCCAAGGGGTGCTTTCATGGGTATGATATTGATTGTTGTTTCCATCATAAAACCCAATACCTCCCATGGTAGCAAACAGCAGCTCTCCATTTGCACCGATTGCCATTTGTTCTGGGCCAATAGAAGGCATCCCCCTAACATCGGTATGAGCACACGAGCCGAAATAGCAAATGTCAAGCGTGTTTGGATCATTATCATTACAAGTATTTGCACTCGTACAATTTGTCTGATCGATGATGATTTTCCGACCTGCTTGATGAATCGCCTCTAGTTGCTGGCCAAACATGAGCATCGAGAAAAAGAGTAATGCTATTGTGCTGAAAACGCGGATCATGGAAATAAGCTTTAATGGTTATTTTCTACAATTTGCCTGACTTTGCAGAAAAGTAAAACCACGATATTGACAACTTCTGAATCATCTAATTTCATCTAAATACTCATTCATAAATTTTAAGAATGATAATTATGTCTTTATTTATTATTTTCTGAATCGTGATTCAGTTACAAAAAATCCAAACGCTCCTCCAAAGCCTAGATCAAGTTGCGCAAAAGCGCCTGGTTGACTTCGTCCAATCCCCCTACTTCAATCAGAATCCTCGCCTACTACCGCTATTGCAACTCCTCTACGAGCATATAGATCAGCCAACTCCTCTCCGTCTATCCGAAGAGACCATTTATCGCACTTTATATCCTGCGAGCGAGCCATTCAAGATTCAGCGTATCTATGACCATCTTTCTTTTTTGACTCGCCTAGTCGAACGCTTTTTTGCAGTAGAGCAGTTGGAAGAGATACCGCTCGCGGAACGCTTGCTCCAATTGCAGTACCTCGCAGAGCATGATCTTTGGGAGGCACATCGACGGATTCAAAGGAAAAGCGTTCCGCTGCAGGCGAAACAAAAAGTCCAAGATAGCGAGGCGCACCTACGCCATTTTCAGCTCTTACAAGCGCGCAATCAGAGTTTTCTCGCCCTTGGCGAACGCCGCTTTGATGAGGCACTCAACCAGATGGATGAGCAGCTCACGGTTTTTTTTCTAGCTCAGAAGCTCAAAAATGCCTGCGAGATGCTCAATCGCGGCAATGTGGTACAAGGAGAATATCAATCCTATTTGCTGCCAGAAATTGTACAATTCATTGAGGCACAACCAGACTATTTGCAGTATCCAGCAGTTAGCATATACTATCAGTTGTATTTGTGCCTCAGTGAAGCACATTTTGAGCAGTCGTTTGCTGAGTTTCGCTCCTTGCTCAATCGATACGCCACCGCTTTTGACCAGACAGAGCTAAGCGGACTCTACGATTATGCACAAAATATCTGTATCAAACAGATCAATAGTGGCGATTCGACATATCTCAAGATCTATTTCACCTTATTTCAAGAGATGCTTGCCTTAGAGTTGATGATGGAAGAGGGCATCTTGGATCATCGGATTTATAAAAATATCATCACGGTAGGTTTACGCTTATCTGAGTTTGATTGGGTCGCAGATTTTTTGCATGGCTATGCCGAACGCTTGAGTCCGGCGTTCCGCGAAGCGGCTTATCACTACAATCTTGCCGCCTACAATCATGCACGTAAAGCATATTCCCTAGCCCAGCGCAATCTTTGGAAAGTCGAACTCGATGACATTTATTATCAGTTGGGCAAACGGACACTCTTGCTCAAAATCTACTATGAATTAGGAGAGGAAGACGGACTAGAAGCTCAAATAAGGGCCTTTAGGGCATACCTACGGCGTAATCGCAAAATCAGTGCTTATCAACAAAAGGCCCATGCTGAGCTTATTCGATACACGCAAAAACTATCTCGCCTCCGCAATAAAAAAGAAGGCTTAAGTTTGAAACAATTTCGGCATGCAATTGGTACAATAGAAGTAGATTTGAAAAATCGCAGTCTCATCACGAATCGTGATTGGTTGCTCCAGCAAATGAAAGAACTCCTTTAAAATTTGCTCAAGCGGACAGACATTTTTCGTATCTTTGTGATCCGATCTTTACATAATATCCATCAGGATTTAAGATATATCCTGCATGAATACCGCTGCTGTTTTTTAAACCAATGATTATTAAATTGGAGAAAAGCTCGGTCAGGCTAGGGCGTGCCTCTATTCGACTTCGGTCGTTTCGGGAGGATTACCGATCCAGATTGGCATCTCCAACCATGTTATAGAGGGTTTACATATAACACCTCCTAGGTATTTATGTGGGATTTTTTTTTGTGCATCAAGAAGATATACGCTGCCAAGCGAGGGGAAATTGAACATCCCCTTCCGTCAAACGCCCCCCTCCAAGTGGGCTGACGGGAGAACATTTCAGGTCCCCGCTTTCAAGAAGGGGACAGCGAAAGTATTGAACAGGGGAGATGTCAGAGACAAGCGTTCCGCGAAGCGATCCCCCTAAAGTCCATCCAATAAGCCTCCAGCATATATTTTTCCAAAAAATAAAAAACATTCTTTATCACTTGGAGTTAGTTTCACTTGTAACTAAGTTTGCAAGCGATGTCAAAACCCTCCAAAAAAGAAACTCTCGGTAGTCTAGTAGGTCGCACCGCCAAAGTGATGGGTCGCCACCTATTAGAGCAGTTCCGCCTAGCGGGGCATGAGATGAATCGTGAGCATTTTCTAATAATGGTCCATCTATGGGAAGAAGATGGGCTAACGCATTTAGCACTCGGAGACCGCTGCGGCGCTGACAAAACAGCCACTACGCGCGCTATTGATACATTGGAGAAGAAAAATTATGTAGTGCGCGTCCCAGATCAACTAGACCGACGTCAAAAACGAGTATTCCTCACTCATGAAGGCAAGCAGATTCAAGAAGAAATGATGGCTTTAGGCCAGGAATCCCTAAAACACGTCACCAAAGGGCTGGATGAAGAAGAACTCAAGATCTGCCAAAAAGTACTCAGACAGATCCAAAACAACCTTAAAGAATATATGTAGTTTTTTAAATATATAGTTTCACTTGTAACTAACATTGTACAAAAGTCTGTTTTACCCCAAATAAATATGTCAACTCGAAAGATTATAGTGAGTATAGTCGGCGTGCTATTGATCCTCGCTGCCGCCGGAGGCATCTTCCAATCCATCGTCGGGAGCCGGGTAGATCCTCCCACTATCAAAGTCGCTACTCCTCCTAAACAAGTGAAAGGGCTCAAAGTGCAAAACCAAGCGCTCAGCTCTCAAATCGAAATCACTGGCCGTTTGACTGCTCCCCAGTCAATCGATGTGTTTTCGGAGGTAGGAGGCACGCTAAAGCCCCAAAGTGGTCGCTTCAAAGAAGGCAACTATTTTGCTAGAGGCAATGCACTTATCGTTATCGACGATACTGAACAAAGGCTGACTCTCTTGGCACAAAAGAGTAGTCTGATGAATCAAATCACGCTTTTGCTGCCTGATTTGAAAATTGATTATCCAGAGAGTTTTCCGCAATGGGAAGCTTACCTCAATCAAATGGAGCTAGAAAAAACACTCGCAACTTTACCTGAGCCAGTTAACCAAAAGGAGCGTTACTTCATCTCGGCCCGTAATCTTTACAATCTCTACTACTCAATCAAGAGTCAAGAGGCGCGCATGAAAAAGTACACTATCAGAGCGCCTTTCAGCGGTCGTGTGTCTGAATCCAGTATTACAGCAGGGACTTTGGTCCGAGTAGGCCAAAAACTGGGCTCCTTTTTCAACTCCAACAACTATGAATTAGAAGCCTCAGTCAACTTAGAAGATCTCGACTTTATCAAAGTCGGTAATCAAGTAGCCTTGCAAACAGACAATCTAGCAGGAGAATGGTCCGGAAAAATTCGCAGAATCAGTGATGTAGTCGATCCTAATACACAGACAATCAAAGTGTTCATTGGTATTAGTGGCAAAGGACTCAAAGAAGGCATGTATCTCAGTGGCAATATTAAAGGCCAAGCCTTGAGTGATGTCGTTGCGCTACCACGCAAACTAGTCAACGAAAGCAATCAAATCTATATCATCCAAGACTCTGTCCTCAAGCTACATGCGATAAAGCCTATACAGACGACTGCAGACCAAGTTTATGTCCAAGGCATCCCGGACAATACTGAGATTTTGAATGAAGTGGTGATAGGTGCCTATGAAGGACTAAAAGTAAATGTCTACTAGATCATGCAGCAAATAATAAAGTATTTTATCAAATACCCGATCGCGGGTAATCTGTTGCTGGTCCTGATTTTTATTTTTGGGTTTCTCGGCTTACAGAGCTTGCGTGCGACTTTCTTTCCGGATTCTGATCCGAGAACGATTGTCATCCAGACTATATACCCCGGTGCTTCTCCTCAAGAAGTCGAAGAGGGCATCGTGGCCAAAATCGAGGATCAGTTACGAGGTCTGACGGGCGTCAAACGCATAACCTCAACCAGTAGTGAAAACACCGGTATAGTGCGGGTGGAAATCCAACGAGGTTTTGACATGGACTTGCTACTGCAGGACGTCAAAAACACGGTGGATCAAATCAATTCCTTTCCGGTAGGGATCGAGTCTCCGGTGATCTATAAGCAGGAACCTCTTACTTTGGCCCTTAATTTTGCGATAACGGGCGATATCGATCTTCGGAACCTAAAATCCATTGCCCGCAAAGTTGAAGATGATCTTTTGGCGCAACCTACTATCTCTAAGGTTTCGCTCAGCGGATTCCCAGATGAGGAAATTCAAATCTACGTTCGGGAAAATGACCTTCGCCGCTATAATCTCACTTTTGATCAAGTCTCTCGCGCAGTACAATTAGCAAACATTGAGCTATCCGGCGGATCAATCAAAACAGACGTAGAAGAGCTGCTCATTCGTAGCCGTAATAAAGAGTATTACGCGCCAGAACTATTGGACATCGTAGTGGCTCAATCCGCCGATGGTCGTAAAGTCAAATTGCATGAGATCGCAGAAGTCAAAGACAATTGGGCCGAAACTCCCAATCGAGTATTTGTCAATGGCCTACCCGCCATCGGTATCAATGTCAGCAATACTACTTCTGAAAACTTGCTGGACATCTCTGATTTTGTCAAAAGTTATATAGAGTCCTTCAATGAGCAAAACGATAAGGTCGAAGCGCTCATCATCGTCGATGCCTCAGTTACACTCAACGATCGTATTGATCTATTGACCAATAATGGCATCATCGGTTTTGTACTGGTTATGATCCTTTTGGCGATGTTTTTGCAGGTCCGTTTAGCCTTTTGGGTCGCGATTGCCATTCCGATTTCATTGCTAGGTATGTTCATGCTCGGTCCATTTGTAGGACTGACCGTCAACGCTATCTCTCTTTTCGGAATGATCCTCGTAATCGGGATTTTGGTAGATGATGGAATTGTAATCAGTGAAAACATCTATCGAAAATGGGAAGATGGTTTGCCTCCAGCTGAGGCTGCCTATGAAGGTACGATGGAAGTATTGCCAGCCGTATTTTCGGCGATTTTGACTACCATGGTTGCCTTTTCCACCTTCCTCTTTTTGGACGGTATCTCGGGAGATTTCAATTCTGAGATCGCGATCGTAGTGATTCTTTCGCTGTTATTTTCCTTGATTGAAGGCGCTTTGATTCTTCCAGGCCACATTGCCCACTCAGACGCATTGATCCGTGAGAAAAAAGAGCCGACCGGTATTATGGCCTACTTTGCCAAAATCCAAAAAGCGCTTTGGGACTTTATGGACTGGCTCCGCGAAAAAATGTACGCGCCTGCTCTCCGTTTCTTTATGAACAATACTGGAGTTGGGCTCACAATCTTTGTCGGCTTACTCATCATAAGTATGAGTTTGGTTCCCGGTGGCCTTGTTAAGATTGTTTTCTTCCCACAGATTGAGGGAGATTTTATTTCGGTCAATCTAGAGATGCCTGCGGGAACGCGAGAAAACGTTACTCAGAAATGGTTAGACAAAATCGAAGTAGGAGTTTGGCAAACCAACGAATCTCTTAAAGGAGATCAACCGGATGGACAAGACTTGATCCGTATTGTCAGTAAGACACTCGGTCCCAATTCTTATAGCGGTACTTTGCAGATCAACCTGCTAACCGCAGAACTCCGGACTTATGACAGTCGTGCTGTCGCCGACACCATACGCAAATACGTTGGACCGATCTACGAAGCAGAGAAGGTCGAATACGGCATATCTACCCCATTCGGCAAGGCCGTCTCTATCGCCATGGTGGGCAACGACCTAGAACAGCTAAATGCTGCCTCCGAAAGATTGAGACAAGAACTTGAAGCAGATATAGAACTCCGTAATATTAGCTCAGGTAGCAAAGAAGGACTACGTGAAATCGATGTCCAACTTACAGAAAAGGCTAAATTGCTTGGTCTCAACCTTCAAGAAGTGATCGGGCAAGTACGCCAAGGATTTTTTGGAGTAGAAGTACAACGTCTTCAGCGTGGGCAAGATGAGGTCAAAGTTTGGGTACGATACGATAATGCTGACCGCTCTTCGATTGGCAAGTTAGAAGATATGCGTATCCGTACTTCTAATGGGCAGACATTCCCTCTCAAAGAGATCGCTGAATTTGAGCTAGGCCGCGGTGTGATTTCAATCAATCGTATAGATGGTAAGCGTGAAATTAGAATCGAAGCTGATGCTGCCAATGAACGCGTTTCGACTCAAGAAAAACTCGCTGTCATCGAAGGGGAGCTTATTCCAAGGATATTAGCAGATTATCCCAGTGTAGGCTATTCGATGGAAGGTCAAGTACGCCAAAATGCTGACACAGCCTCTTCCTTTGGTAAGATTTTCCCAATCGTTGGGATCTTGATGATTGCCATTATTGCTTTGACATTCCGCTCCGCGAGTCAGACAGTTGCGGTTTTGATCATCATTCCATTCAGTTTAATTGGAGTCTTTGGCGGCCACTTTTTGATGGGCAAGCCATTTAGTGTAATCTTTTCAGGCTTGGGATTTCTCGCCTTGGTCGGGGTCTTGGTCAATGATGCTCTGGTATTGATCAGTCAACACAACAATTTGATCAAACAGGGCAAGGAGTTCAAAGAAGCACTCTATGAAGCTTGTTTATCTCGCTTCCGTCCCATCTTCCTTACTTCATTGACGACGATTGCGGGTCTTGCTCCACTGATTTTAGAAAAGAGTTTTCAAGCTCAATTCCTGATTCCGATGGCAATTTCTATTGCCTTTGGTTTGGCAATTGCCACAGTGGTGATTCTCTTGGCACTACCTTCCTTCATGATTTTATTCAATCTCTATAAGCGCTCTATGGTAGCACTTTGGGAAGGCGCTTGGCCAAGTGCAAGCAGTGTAGAACCTGCTTTCGAAGGACGTAAATACCACTTTCTCTTGTGGTGGCTCCTGCCGATAGTATTGATCATATTGATGATAACAGGCCAAAGCTTTGCTGGATAAATAATAACAAAATGAAAAATCTCCTTTGGATTTGTCTGTTGTTAGCCCCGTTTTATTCGGTGGCTCAAGACACGCTAAGTCTTGACGATGCGGTACAACAGGCTTTAGAGTCTAATTATGATATTAGAGTGGCACGCTACAATATTGAGAGTGTGACCAACAATGCGCAGCCTGGTATGGCGGGTCTTTTACCAGAAGTGAGTGCGAGTGCTGGAGCAAACTATAGTAATAGTAGCGGCTCTGCCGACTTTCCCGGAGTAGATTCCCTTACCGGGGAACGGATCGTCGTTACGCAAAGCGCTAACGGCATTCAAACTAACTCTCAAAACGTAGGGATTTCGGCTAACTATACAGTTTTTTCAGGCTTAGCCAATAAGACCAATTACAAAATCCTACAAAAAAATGTTGAGTTGACCGAAGCTCAGGTCATGAGTCAGATTGAGATAAATTTGATTCAAGTGATCAACGCCTACTATCAGTTGGCACGCCTGCAGGCGAACTATCAAATCTTGCTAGAGTCTGAGCAAGCGTCCCGCGAACGCATAAACTTTGTCCGCAATCAGTATGATTTTGGACAGTCCAATTCCTTGGCGGTCCTCAATGCGCAAGTGGATCTAAATGCTGACAGTGTCAATCTAGCAATAGCAGAGATGAATATGGAGACCGCTCGTCGCGAACTCAACCTCCTGATGGGCGCTGACTTGAATCAAACTTTCGCGGTAGATCAAGAGGTAAATTGGAAGAATGATTGGCGAGTCGAAGAATTAGCGCGCTTAGCGCGAGAAAACAATTCGACGCTCAAGACGGCTTCCTTCAATCGCCAAGTCTCAGAAATGAATCTCCAAGTGGCACAAGCGAGTCGATTGCCACGCCTAGATCTCAATGCCTCATATGCTTACAACAATTCCAACAATGGTCCCTTTAGCTTCGTTTCACGAACGCAAGGCTTGGGCCTCAATGCTGGAGCGACCTTGAGCATGCCGATCTTTACAGGCTATCGCAATAAAATCAACATTCAAAATGCAGAAGTCTCAGTAGCCAGTAGCAATCTGTCTTATCAGCAGACGGAGCAAATTCTACTCAAAGATTTGTACAATGCCTTTGCTAACTACCAAAACAGTATGGCGATCTATCGCTTGCAACGCAAAAATCTCGCAGCAGCAGAAGCGAATTTTAGCCGTACACAAGAGAGTTTTGAGTTGGGTCAAGCGACTAGCATTCAATTTCGAGACGCGCAGCTAAACCTACAGCGAGTCCAAAATCAAATCAATGATCTGAGATTTGACATTAAACTGAATGAAATGGAGCTAGTTCGTTTGAGTGGACAGCTAGTAGAGTAAACTGATCTGTAAAAAAACATCTTCTAAAACGCAGTGCGTTTTAGAAGATGTTTTTTTACAGACTATAATTTAGCGAGCGGTACTGATGATTTGGAAAGCGCTAAGGCACACTTTCTAGTATTTAAGTACTCGTTTAAACTGCATGCCCGGATTGTACTGCACATAGTCCTTGTTGAGCAAAAGCGATAACTTCCGAGCCCTATCGTTCGCCTTAAAGCGATTGAAACAACGATCCAACCTGATAGACTTTAGATGATTACGCGACATCAGATAGACGGATGACTCCTTGCGAGAATAAAAACGATAGGCAAGGCTTCCATAGTTTTTCTTAAAGTCAAGCACCACGATATCTGGATATTTTTCCATTGATTGCCAACGCCCAAACCAAAAGCCTAAGAAGTTGACATGATGTTTGACACGCATCCTTTTGAGATCGACTCGTACTGCAGTAAAGGAAAAAAGTAATCCCACCGCAAAAAGGAGAAAGGGAATTCCCCATAGATAATTTGGCCCAATAAAGAAGGCTACACCGATTGCCGCGAAAAAAACACTCACATAGAACATACCATGAGGGCCGGTCTTACCGATGATAAGATATTTGTAGCGTTTGGACATAATTGTGAAATAAAAGCGTACACTACAAAGACTCCGCTTTCGCGCTAGGGTCCAAAGCATCAGACGAAAATTGTTCTCCCAACCAGCGCAAACCATAATAGGCCGTCAATAGTAATATCGGCGTTACGGAAACCATAAAGCGGGCCTCTTCCCCATTTTCGCCAATGATCGGCATTACTGTCAAAAATACCGTCAAAACAATCAAAGCAGCTTCTTCGGTTAATAAATATTTGGGTCGCACCCAGACCAAACACAATAGTCGCACCACCAAAAATGCCAAGATCCCATAAGCGCCATTGATCAGCCATTTGTATGACTGTAAAATGTCATTTTTGGGCTTGTAGGCATACATATCCACGCGTGGTTCCAGAAAAATATTGGCTTTGGCCTGAAAGTGTTGCCAAGCTTCCCAAGGATGGGCTTTGACGCCAGCGACGACGGCTTGCGAACGTAATTTGCTATTATAAGCGTGCACCTCCGTATTGAGATTGGTTGCAGTCCAGCCATTGTCCATGAGCGGCGGGGCTTCGGGCTTTAGCTGTGGATTGAGGACATCATAATCTACGATAGGTTGCCAAGCGTTGACAAGGTTAGAGCCGCCATGATTGGACCATATGAGCTGCCCGTGGCGAACGAGTAGTTTGGCGTGCCAGACACCTGAAAACAATAGTAAGGGTAGCAAAAAGGCCACGATTTTTTTGATCGCGAGGGAGCGTTCTGCACGGCAGTAGAGAAATCCTTGATAGATCAAAAACAGCGGCACAATCGCGATCATAAAAGGACGCGACAACTCTGCCATCGACAAGAAAAATCCCGCCAAAGCGGCCCATGCAAGCGTTCCGCGAAGCGGGGCAACTGAAGCTCTCGTAAATAGAAAATAGAGCATCACAAAAACCGGCAGCATCACATCATATAGCTGCGGATTGCCTTTGTGTACGATCATAGTCGAGTCCACCATCACCCAGGCGATGCCCAATCCTAAAAGCAACTCCCACCAACGCCCCCGTAAAAAGAAAAAGGGGATCGCAAAAAGCAACGCGAGGAACTGTCGATAGAGTCCTTCGGTTACCGGTTTCCAAGTATCGGTGGCTTTATAAGCGATGATCTCGAGCAAAGATGCGACTGGTGGTACGCCCGTTCGCAATTCGAGAAAATAATCTCCAATCTGCTCCCAGGACTGAAAATCCGCATAATTGTAGATATTCATCCAGCGAGTAGCGGGCCAAGCAAAGAGTTTGTATTGATTGGCTTGGGTGATCGCGTATTGATAGACGATGAAGGCACAAAGCAGCAATAGCAATGGGCGGCGATAGGTCCGGAGCCAAGTCAAAATGCGCGCCATCAGTCCTTGGGTTGAAGGAGTTCGATCTGCATATCGTCGATAAACACTTCCTTTTGCGAACCGGCATTCCAGAAGTAGACTTTGACAATATCAGTAGGCTGCGCCCGAGACGGTATGCGCATCTCATAATGGAGTTCATGCCAAGCCCAAGGATCATACAATCTCTGAATCCTACAATTGGTTTGCCGATAAGGCTGAGTGTCGCCTTCACGAATAAAGAGGGTCGTAAACTGCGCTTGGTTCCAGATGTTCCATTCCATCTGTTCAAAATATACCTGAGCTTCGACACGGAGATAACAGTCTTCGTAAGCCGGCAAGTCCCCTACCCTAGATTCAAATGCGGGGCTAAATTGGGATTCGGCATTGAGGAGCCAAGCATGCGGTGGAGAAGCTGCCTTGCGCGTCGCTAAACTACCCGTGGTATCCTGATCAAAATTATTTTGATAGAGCGGGATCCGATTCATGTCTTCGAGATCGTCGGCGTCTAGTTCTTCTCGTACGTCTAGAAACTTTTTGTCTTCCTTTTTGGGGCGGGGATTGGCCACTATCTTCCAAAAGTAAGCGTGGGTCATATATTCTGCTTCCCAGCCACTATTGCGTGAGTGGGCTTGCCAAGTCATCATCAGATTGAGGTCGACGCAGAGGAAGATAAACACACCCAAGACGATGGCCCAAACTTTACTTTTGTGTTCCCAAGCGGCACTGAGTAAAGCCGCAATCGGCAAACTCAATAGCGCATAAGACTGCACCAATGGACGAGCTCCAAAGCTGCCACCATACCACCATACTTCCCATGCAAAGACGATATAAAAGGTGATCAAAAACAAGGCGACCACCATGAAGAAGCGTTCGCGTAAGCGACGATACAAAGGCACAAATCCAATCAATGCCAAGATCATCACTGGCGTATAAATCAACCAACCTTTGCGGTAGCTCGCCAATCCTTCCCAGAGGTGTGGACTGCGCCAGTCAAAGCCAAAGTCGCCATAGCTATAGTAGAGCCAGCTGCCGCTGAACGCTTTCCAATAGCCCATCTGGATCATGCCCATCACGAACATACCGAGAACTATCAGACCAATATGGGTCCAATGCTCGCGGATCAATTGCCACTTGGCGAGGAAGCTTTCTTTATTATAAACACCCCATAGCAAAGGGATCAAAATGCTAATCAATTCAATCGGGCGAATGATCGTCATCAAGCCGATCACCAGCCCAATCACTAAGGCTCTGAGAGGCTTGGGTTTGACTTGCCCCGAGTCCTCTGCTGAAAAATAGCGTTCTGTGAGTAACAGCAATAAAGCATAGAGGGTAAATAAAGCATTGTGAGGCATGGCCCCATCAAAAGCCGTATAGTTGAGATAGTTGGTGCCCAAAACGAGTATCACCAAAACTACCGCCACGATCAAATCGGCAAAATATTTGAGCAAAAAACGCCGCAACAAACCTAAGCCCAACACTGCATAAATTAGACTCCCCATCGAAAGCATAAACTGGTAAGGCCACGAAAATCCGTCTGCCGCATAATCCATTATCCCGGCCAAAAAGTGCGCGATCAAAAAGAAAGGCAGATACAGTACCGCCATCCCAATCGGGTATTTGAGAACATGCCGGCCGTCATCTTGTACGGTAGAGTGGTGAAAATCGCCTGCGGGCTGATACTTTTGCATCACCTCTTCGCGGAACGATAGAGTCGCTAAATCATCATGAATAAAAGCGGCAGGCAAATACAGATAGTAGCCAAATACATCCCAACTCACTGTCGCTTCTCCGCCAGTGTTTTGCCAGCGTGGATAGAGATTGGCGATCCGAAGTAGCAGATATGCCAATACGATCAAAACCCCAAGTGAAATGTAATTACGGCTCTTCATAAGTCAGTCTGCAAGTTTTTGCAATTAAGGGACAAATGCAAGGGGAATCTGGAATGTCCAATATTGAATACCCAATAAGCGAATTAAGAATTCGCTATGAAGCTTGAACTTCATCATTGAACATTCATATATTATATTGTTCCTTCAATCCTACCTCTATGACTCGATCCATAAGCCTTCTGCTTTGTTTATCATACTTTATGAGCTTCACGGCTTGTAGTACTGCCCAAAATCAAGAGATGCCTTTTTTGAAAGAAGATCCCCAAACTCAGCTCTTGTCATTGACGGAGGCAGGCGCATCGCATTTTGCAAAACTGGCCCTAAAGTGCGTCCAGCAAGAGTACCCCAATAAGTTGAGTCATGTGATGAATGATTCAAGTGAAGTTCAGAGTCCACAAACTTTGCATCCCGCTTTTTATGGTTGTTTTGATTGGCATAGTTCAGTACATGGACATTGGATGCTAGTGCGATTGCTCAAACGCTTTCCCGATATGCCTGAGGCGCAGCAGATACGTCAAAAGCTAGCTGCCAATCTTACTGCTGACAATATCACCGCAGAAGTCGCCTATCTCCATCAACCCAATCGCAAATCCTTTGAACGTACCTACGGCTGGGTATGGCTCTTGAAGCTTGCTGATGAGCTACAAAGCTGGGACGATGAGCAAGGGCAAATCTGGTCTACTAATTTGATCCCTTTGGCAGATGAGATTGTGACACGTTACCTAGATTTTTTACCGCGCCTCAATTATCCAGTCCGTAGCGGCGAACATCCCAATACTGCCTTTGGTTTGACCTTTACTTACGACTATGCGCTCAACACCAACAACATTGCGCTGACACAATTGATCGAGAGTACGGCTTTGCGCTTTTACGCGAACGATAAAAACTGTCCTTTGGATTATGAGCCGGGCGGTTCTGATTTCCTTTCGCCTTGTCTCGAAGAAGCAGATCTGATGTGGCGAATTTTGCCACAAGAAGATTATGTAGCATGGTTAGGGGAATTTTTACCGGGCATCCCTGACAATCCTCCTGTGAGTATCCAAGCTCCAGCTAGCGTATCAGATCGCAGCGATGGCAAATTGGTGCATCTTGATGGTTTGAATCTTAGTCGGGCTTGGTGTATGCAGCAGATTGCGGAGGCGCTTCCAGCGAACGATCCGTCTCGTAAATGGCTGATGAAGCAAGCCAAAGAGCACATCAATATCACCTTACCTCACATTGCCAGTGGGGGCTATGAGGGAGAACATTGGCTAGCTTCATTTGCGGTTTATGCCCTTTCGGTGGCCGATAAATGATGCAATAAAGGCAGGCTTATTGGCTAGGAAATCTTTTTGGGAGTGCTGATTTTTGGGTAAACAGAAAACAGTAGCCCTATGAAAGGAATGGTATTTACCGAGTTTCTCGAAATGGTCGAGGATCAATTCGGGTATGAAACAGCTTATAAGATTATTTCGGAGGCAGAGCTTGCTTCAGGAGGTGCATATACCTCTGTAGGTACTTACCCACATCAAGAGATGGTCGCCTTAGTCGTTAATTTAAGTAAGGAAACCGATTTAAGTGTACCGGATTTGTTAGTCGCTTTTGGACGACATCTATTTACTCGATTTGCTGCAGGTTATGGGCACTTTTTCAATGGGGTAAATGATTGCTTTACCTTCCTTTTATCGATTGAAAACTACATTCATATTGAGGTGAAAAAACTGTATCCAGATGCAGAATTGCCTTCTTTTGACACACAACTCATTTCGGAGCATGAATTAAGCATGATATATAGTTCCGCGCGAGGCTTTGCAGATTTTGCTCAAGGCTTGATCGAAGGATGTATCAAACACTTTGGGGAAACAGTGAGCATCCAAAGAGAGGATTTACGAGCAGACAAAAAGGAAGTAAAGTTTATTCTGACCCGCAAATAAACCATGGACTCTCCCGAGGTATTCAAAAACATCATTGCTAGAGAACGTAAAGCCCGCAAAGCGGCCGAAGCGATTATTGAAGAAAAATCGCTTGAATTATATTTAGCTAATCAAAAATTGATTCAGCTCAATGAGTCATTGGAAGACAAAATTTTGGCTCGTACCGAAGAGATTGAAAGATCGAGACAGGAGTTAAAAATCGCCAAAGAAAGAGCAGAATCGGCTACGATTGCCAAAACTCAGTTCTTGTCCAATATGAGTCATGAGATTAGAACTCCGCTCAACGCTATCATGGGTATGATCGGCCTCATCATCGAAGATAGTAAAGATGAATTGGCCCAAAACCATGCAAACTCGATCAAGTACTCAGCGGAGAACTTACTCAAAATCATCAATGAAATCCTCGACCTTTCTAAAATTGAAGCGGGAAAACTCACTTTCGAAAAGATCGCATTTCGTCTTGATAGTCTAATTGATAGCCTTAAAGATATCTTTCAGCATAAAGCGAACGATAAAAACATAGACCTCCTAGTTGAATTTACGCCCGAAACGCCCCTTTCTCTATTTGGAGATCAAGTCAAACTCAATCAGATTTTAGTTAACCTAGTCGGCAACGCTTTTAAATTTACCGAAAAAGGAGAGGTGAAGATCAGGATTCATGCACGTGATATTAAAGCAAAAAAATGTATCCTCTGCGTCGAAGTCTCTGATACGGGCATCGGAATACCCAAAAGCAAACAGTCAAGGATTTTTGAAAGCTTTTCTCAAGCCAATAATAGTACTACTCGACTATATGGCGGTACCGGCTTAGGTTTGGCAATCACCAAAAACCTGGTAGAGCTACAAAATGGTACAATTTCCCTAGAGAGTGAGATGGGCGTTGGGACCAGCTTTACAATCGAGTTGCCTATTGAGATCGCCGAGGTTTCGGATATCAACCCAAAAAAGACCAAGCGTTCTCATAACTATGAAGTATTAAAAGGCATCAAAGTTCTCGTAGTTGAAGACATTGCCGTCAACCGTCTATTCATGAAGCATGTCTTCCGGAGAAAAAATATCCCCGTAGAATTTGCGATCAATGGTAAAGAAGCAATCTCAATTCTGGCAAAGAAATCATTTGACATTGTATTTATGGATCTCCATATGCCCATAATGGATGGCTGGGAAGCCACCCGCATTATCCGCTCAGCAGACTCGCCAGTACTCGATAACCATGTGCCCATCATCGCATTATCTGCAGACGCCTTCAAAGAAACTCAATCAGAAGTAAACGCTTTAGGGATGGATGGATTTATCACTAAACCCGTCAATATTCATATCCTTTATGATACCTTAATTGAGCTATTTTCGAAAAAAACAGCCGATTGATCCTTTTATAAAAAGCCAAAGGCTAAATGAGAAATTTAACTTCGCCATACAGCCTTTGCTCTCAGAGACTGTTGGGGATCTTGTCGTTTCGAGTTCAAACGCAGCATTTTTGTGGTTCTGGCCAGAAAATTTTTTGAAGAATACTGCGGTATTCTGAGAAAAATTGACGTAGCCAGGTTCCAAAAAGGCCAGTTTGGGCCGAAAGGAAAAATTCAAACAGTCTCTCAGTATTAAGTATCCTTTACTATTTCCTCACCATCACCGTACCACAATTATCGCAAGTGCGGGCAGCTTCTGAGGCATAATACTTCTCAAATACGCCTTGCATCTGCGTCATGATATCCTTCATCGGAAAGTACTCTTCATAGAGTTTGTGGTTGCAATTTTGACAAAACCACATCAGGCCGTCGGTATGACTATCGTTGCGTTTACGCTCGATCACTAGACCGACACTCCCAGCCGTTCGCTGAGGCGAATGAGGTACTTTAGGCGGCAATAAAAATATCTCCCCTTCTTTGATCTCCACATCTACGGCCTTACCCTCATCTTGGATCTTGAGCACCAT
This sequence comes from Bacteroidia bacterium, assembly GCA_045106675.1. Taxonomy (GTDB): domain Bacteria; phylum Bacteroidota; class Bacteroidia; order J057; family J057; genus JBCAWW01. Next base: position 20,162 of record JBGCFA010000200.1, on the reverse strand, counting down.
ATCGCCCTCAAGCATATAAAAAAACTCTTCCGTCTCATTGTAATGATAATCTGTCCGCGCATTGGGGCCACCTACCACCATCACAATAAAATCCTCCGTCTCCTCATAAACTACTTTATTGCCTACTGGCGGTTTGAGGAGATGGCGATTTTCTTCGATCCATTTATTGAAATTGAGTACAGGAAACTTTGTCATGACAATCTTTTTTTGAATTGAAAAGATAGTAAGATTTCATCGGTTTTATAGCAAAAAAACGCTAATAAGACATTCCATTCGCGTCTCAGTCCCAGCGTTCGGCACAGCCAGCTCTACCAATGGAGGTAAGAAACTTGCAATAATTGTTGAATCTATGTAGCTTAATACTAAGATAACTATATCACTCGCCCCAATGGATACTGTTTTAAATACTATCATCGTCTTGTTTTGGGCCACCTTTTTCTTGGCCACCATCCTTAGCCTTTTCATGGGTTTGCGCCATTCTTTGCAAAAACCCAAAGTAGATAATCGTTTTGCCCCAACCGAAAGTGCAGCGGTGCAATAAGTTTCTCCTCAATCTACTTATAGCTAGTTGTGCCCTAAACCTTTAGTTTGGGATAGCACTACTCTTGGAAACTGCATCAGGTTTTGATAATGCCCCTCTAATTAAGGCAGGCACGCAGTCTCTATCTCCTTTCGGTTCAAAGAACCACTAACCAAATTTGCTAAACAGGGATCTCCCCTATTTAAAGACTTTGCGCTAAGTAAGCTCTTGCATTTTTTTTGCGCCATCCATCCTAGCATTTTTTGGTATTTTTGTATATGTCATTCTCTCTCCTACAACCCTCAGCACAGGGGAACATTGCGTTGCAAAACGTGGCTTATCCTCCTTCGGAGAGCTCAGGGAAAGATATAGATTCGCAGCAAGAGGCTCCTTGGAGGCTCACTTTCCTCCTTTCTTGTTTCTTGTTTTGCCTTTTTACTTTCCTCCCCTATTCGGGGAACGCTCAGTCCAATTGGCAGGTTGAGAATGTCCTGATTGCATCAGAACGCCCAATTGTAGCAACGAAGAGCCTTATTCGCGATTTGCGAAAAAGCCAGGACTCTCTCTCAGCAAGCATTATTTTAGCCAATTACTGTGAGCAACAGGCCAAAGCCGGTTATGCAGATTGTCATTGGGAAGACTTACAATTGAGCCAAAACAGTTTGAGTTTCAAACTCGAAATAGGTGCAGTATTCATTGTAGAAAATCTCCATCTACAAGACCTACCAGATCAATATCGTCAACAGGCAAGTATAGACCGCCTCGTTCGCAAGGCGAAACCCCTCCAATGGCCGCAGATCAGTGAAGCTCTCGATCTCGTCATCGACCTCTATCAAAACGAGGGATATCCCTTTGCTGCCTTTCATGATTTAGAGATCAAGTATACACCTCTAAGCCCTGATACGATGGCGACTGATATTCGCTATCAATTTGATCCGGGGCCATTGATTACGGTAGATAGCATTTTCATCAAAGGCAATCCACGCGAAAAAGAAGCTTTTATTCACTCGCTAACCCGCTACTTTCCGGGCGATGCCTATAATCAAAAGCGGATAGACGAGATTCCCCGCATCCTCAACAATTCGATTTACTATGAGAAGGTCGGGCAGCCAGAGATCAGTTTTACGGCAGATGAATCAGCCTATATGACCCTCAATGTTCAGCGTAAGAAGGCAGGTAAATTTGATGTACTCTTAGGGATACTACCTCCGGTAAACGATCCAGACAATCGCAATCAGCGTGTACAAGTTACCGGTACGATAGATATCCTATTGGTTAGCCCCTTGCGCTTTGGCGAGATCATCCAACTCAAATACGACAAACTCACCTCCACTTCGCAACAGACTGATTTAAAATTGGTCCTCCCCTATCTCTTTCGTACTCCCTTGCGACTGGAAGGCTCCTTCAATTTGCTCAAACAAGAGGAAGATTTCCTCAATATCAATGCCCAGGCGGGAGGACGTTATGCTTTTAGTCCCTTTCTTTCGGCACAGTTTTACTATCGGACGCGCGACACCCGCTTGATCCTCGAAACCCTCAATGACACCAGCCTCCAAGACCTCGACCAATTGGACGGCAATCGGCAATTGGTTGGCGTAGGCTTCAAATATGAAAACCTAGACTATCGCTTCAATCCTGCTAGTGGCTGGGACGCCAATTTGGAGATAGGCTTAGGCCGACGGCAGATCAGGCAAAACGTCAATTTATCCCCTGAGCTTTACGAAGGCATCAATATCAATCAAATCACCCGCGAAGTAGATTTGAGTCTCAAATGGTATTATAGTGTCGCTCCCAGACATGTAATTCATCTAGCCAATCAAACTTATTGGCTGGATATGGAACAAATATTTCGCAATGATCAGCGACAAGTAGGCGGCGCACGGAGTATTCGCGGTTTCAACGAGAATGCCTTTTTCACCGATTTCTATACTTTTTTCACGGCTGAGTATCGCTTACAACTAGAGCGTAACTCATTTCTCTTTGGCTTTGCAGATTATGCTTATGTTCAGGATCGTGCCCTTGGCGAACTCCTCCACCCATTTGGCGTTGGCTTAGGCATGAACTATGGCACACCCGCGGGCATTATTTCGATCAGTTATGCGATTGGTACTTCAGAAAATGTACCTTTTCAGCCGGCAAGAGGTCGGATTCACATTGGATTAGTGAATCAATTCTGATAAATCCCTAAATTGAGACATGTCGAAGCAGGAGCATACATTTGTGCACGCGAAGTGTCCAGAGTGTGGGGGACAATTAAAGTTTATTGAGGGCAAGCGCAAACTTGCCTGCACGAGTTGTAAATATAAACGAGAGCTTTCCAATCGTTATGGCAATATCGTCACCAAAAAAGCCCTCAAAGATCGAGTCAATCTACGCGATTTTACACGAGGCTTTGGTAGTTATCCTCTCAAGGAGTATAAGTGTGGCAATGGCAAATGTAAAGCTGTATTAGGCGTCAAGCGCAATGCAAAATTGGAACAATGTCCTTTTTGCCATGGGACAGACTTGAAAGAGGGAGCAGATCGTCAGAATAAAAATTTATTCCCTGATCAAATGATCCCTCCTACGATCCCTCGCAAAGCAGCAACTGCTAAATTGCGGCGGCACTTAGGTTCTATTTTCCTCAATTTATATGCGCCGGGCATCAAAGATGTTCTCAAACCCGAAAATATGAAGGGCGTATATCTGCCTGCCTTCCTCTTTGATGCTTATACCCGAACCAAGTGGCGTGGTGATGCTGGTTTTAAATATACCTATACCATTCCTGACAGCAGCGGAGGTGGCGGCAATAAAGGGGGTAAAGGCGGCGGCGGTCGTAGTGGCCGCGGGGGTAAACGAGGCGGCGGTGGCGGTGGAAAGCAACAGAGCGGAACGCTCTGGGAATCCATTGACGGATACTTTGAACAGCTTTATGACAACTTATTCATCTTAGGTTCTGATACCAAAGAAAGAGGTTCTGAAGGTATATTGGGTTTTGATGTCAAAGATCTCGTACGCTTTAGCGACCGTTATATGGGAACAGAATGGGCGGTAGAGCTTTACCAAAAAGACGACATAAAGTTCTTCGAAGAAGCCGATGGCATCATTGACAAAGACTTAGCCGATCAAGCCCGCAAAAAACTCACCAGTAATAACAAACGCATAGAGGGTAACAAAAAACTAGAAGTGGTTTCTGAAAAAAGTGCCATTACATTTAGGCATATCTGGGTTCCTATTTGGATTGTGGTCTTTGCCTACGATGGCAAACACTTTCAGTTTATCGTCAATGCTCAGACGGGGCGTATCTATGGCAAACGACCGCTTTCTACTATCCGAATTATTATCGTAGTCGCAGTAGCACTACTCATATTATTGCTAATCGCGATCTTTACCCGCTAAGATGACTACTCAAACGCTGTCTCAAAAACATGCTCGACGCCTAGCCTTGGAAGCCCAAGCTTTGCTTAAGCCGACACCTTTTGGCAAAAGCAAAAAAGCGGTACAAACGGCTATTAATCAGCTTAGTTATGTCCAGATAGATACGATCTCCGTGATCGAAAGAGCGCATCTTCACGTTTTGCGAACGCGAGTACCGAGCTTTCAAGAAGAAATGCTCGATCAATTAGTCTCTAAAGATCGCAGCACTTTTGAATACTGGAGCCATGCGGCGGCCTACTTGCCGATGGAGGATTATCGCTACAGCCTAAGGCGCAAAAAATCTATCAAGGATAAAGACACGCATTGGTTCAAGCGCCAACCCGAAATGATGGATCAGGTATTGGCTCGCATTCAAGCGGAGGGACCATTGCGTTCCAAAGATTTTGCAGCACCTGATCATAAGTCCGGTGAGTGGTGGGACTGGAAACCAGCCAAAAAGGCACTCGAACAATTGTTCCACGAAGGGGACCTCATGATAGCAGAGAGAAGAGGCTTCCAAAAAGTCTATGATCTACCGGAGCGAGTCTTGCCTGATTGGGTAGATACCACTTTCCCGACCGAAACCGAGATGGCGCGACACCTCATCGATCGTTGCTTACAAAACCGCGCTTTTGCCAGTTTGAAAGAAATCGGCTACCTCCGTAAAGGCTATCGCACTCTACTCAAAACTACTCTCACGGATATGTGTGAGGCAGGCGAAATCGAAGCGATTGAGATTGATGCTGCCGCTGATATCTATTATGCCTACCCGGCAACGCTTAGTCGAAGCGTTCCGAGAATCGGCAAAAAAAGAGCTAGCCTCTTATCGCCTTTTGACAATATGGTGATTCAACGCAAAAGACTAGAAATGCTTTTTGGTTTCCGGTATCAGATTGAGTGTTATGTGCCGAGTCCAAAGCGTAAGTATGGCTACTTTGTCCTACCGATATTGTTTGGTGATCAAATGGTTGGCCGACTTGATCCCAAAGCAGATCGTAACAAAGGCATACTCCATATTCGCAAATTGTGGATAGAGCCTTGGTTTGAGGATTTAGAGTCTCTAGCACCCTCATTGGCTGTTTCGCTGCGCGAACTCGCAGATTTTAACGGTTGTAAAAGCATCCAAATTGAATGGTCAGAAGTGCCTGCATTGCAAGAAATAATCAAAAAATTGTTAGATTGAGGCACAATCACAACCAATTAATTTTTACATGAAAACTTATTTTATTGGATTACTATTCCTATTCGTAGGGGTTAGCCCCTTGATGCTTTCTGCTCAGTCTTTCAATGAGCCTGTAGAGTATTTCAACTACATCGCCGAACGCCAGCGCCAAGTACTCAACAAGCACATTCGCTACGTTTCTCACTCTGTTCACAGCGACAATTATCGAGACATCGAACGCCGCAGGATTCAATTGATCAAAGAACTCAATCAGTCGATCCGTCAACTAGAACGTATCCAACCGCTCAAAGGAGACAACAAATTGCGCAATACTGCAATCGAAGTCTTTGAGGAGTATTTGGCCGCATTTAATGTTGAGTTTAAAGAATCTCTTAGCCTCAAACAGAATAGCCAAGATTCATATGAGGCGATGGAAAAGTATTTTGCCGCCCAAGACAAAGCCGAGGAAAAGCTACAAAAGAGCGGAGAAAAGTTTGATAAGGCCGTCGAGGCATTTGCGGAGAAACATGAGATGCAGTTTGAAAAGGATAACGAAAGTGAAATTGCAGATCAGTTCAAGATCACTGGCGAAGTAAACTCCTATACCCGTGAGCTCTTTTTGCTTTACTTCAAAGTCTCTAAGAGCAACGCAGGCTTCATAGATGCGCTAAACGAACGTAAGGAAGGCAAAATGGCCAAGGCCCGCGAAGAATTGATCGCTACCACCGCCGAAGCCTTGCAAAGCATCGAAACAAAATCTGACTTCAAGGGAGATAAAAACCTCCTAGTCAAGACCAAATCATTGATCGAATACTATCAGGAGATTGCTCAAGGAGATTATGCTACCTTGACCGGTATTATGGAAAACCAAGCCAGCCTCACCCAAGAGCAGGTCGATCAATACAATCAAATCCTCCAAAACTTACCGACTAAGGAGCAAAAGATGGTTAACGAATATACTGAAGCTCGTACCGCCTTAATGCGCAAATTTGTGCCAGATATCGAGGTCGCAAAAAAATAGCGAGTGTAATTTGAACTAAAAATTGCCTTGTTTTATCGCATAGGAATTAAACCTTTGTTCAGCGACCTAGTCCAAGAATAATAAGTCTGATTCCTATGCGTATTTTTTATTTGTTAGCCATCATCTTATTTGGCTTTACTGGCCTTGCACAAGCCCAATTATATTTTCCTCCCATAGCCAATGAAAACTGGGAGACGATCTCTCCCGACAGTTTAGGCTGGTGCCCCGATAAGGTGGATAGTCTCTTAACTTTTCTGGATCAAAAAAACTCCAAGTCATTCATCGTCCTGCATAAAGGCAAGATCGCCATCGAAGCCTATTTTGATGATTATGGTAGAGATTCGAACTGGTATTGGGCGTCTTCGGCCAAGAGTCTAGTCGGCTTTATGGTGGGCATGGCGCAAGAAGAAGGATTGCTCAATATTGAAGATTCAACTTCTCAATATCTTGGTACTGGCTGGACTGATTTGAGCCCGACGCAAGAAGCTAATATCAAAATCAGGCATCAACTCAGTATGAGCACTGGCTTGGATGATGGAGTACCCAATTCTAATTGCTTACTCGATACTTGCCTCCAATACTTAGCCGATCCAGATACTCGCTGGGCCTATCACAATGCGCCTTATCGTTTGCTGCAAGATGTACTCGCCAATGCCAGTGGTCAGAGTATCAATGCATTTACCCAACAACGGATGTTTCAACGAATCGGGATGCGAGGTTTGTGGTTTAACTATCTCCGCTTTGGTAGGGCCAGAGATATGGCGCGCTTTGGACTTTTGATGCTTGGTAAAGGCGTATGGGACAGCGATACCTTGCTACATGATCAAAACTATTTCCAGGCCATGATCAGCCCTTCTCAATCGCTCAATCAATCCTATGGTTATTTGTGGTGGCTCAATGGCCAAGGCAGCTATATGCTCCCTAGTTTGCAATTACAATTCCCGACAAATTTGATTCCGGCCGCGCCGAACGATTGCTATGCTGCCCTAGGCAAAAACGACCAAAAGATTTATGTCGTGCCGAGTATGGACTTAGTCATTGTTCGACAGGGAGATGCCTCGGGTAACTCAGTGTTTGCACTCTCAAGTTTTGACAATGAGCTATGGGAGCATCTCAATGAGGTTTTTTGTAGTGCGAGTACACCGGTTGAAGACACGTTCGCAAAAAGCGAATTATCACTTTATCCCAATCCGACAAGTGATCTGCTTTCCATTGCATGGGAACGCTCCTCCTCATCTGCTAGCACCATCAAATTGTTTGATACCCAAGGCAAACTAGTGATGCGTACAAGCGTTCCCGCAGGGCAAAACGAAATATCGCTCCCAGTCAATAGACTAAGTGTAGGACTTTACCTGATCCAAATTGAGATGAATGGAGAAAGGGTGAGTAAGAGGTTTTGGAAGGATTAGTTAGGCCAATTTCTAGAATCTGCTTTTTGCGACACAATTGCAATAATTAGTACTCCATTATTACCTATTCGATAGAATACATTGTATCGACTTCTATTCATAGGAGCTCGACGGATAGCGTTTAGATATTCTTGAAATATTCTAGGATTTGATTCTAACAAATCTAGTAGGCTATCGAACTCTCTTAGAAATCGAGCTAATGCAGAGGGGGTTGTTCTCTCTAGATATTCTTGCGCATCGACTAAGTCATCTATCGCTTGATCAGAAAGTTGGATGGAGTAGCTCATGCAGATTTTCGCGCCCTGGTCCTTTTTTCCATTTCATCCTTAAAGTTTTCGCGATCAAAGTGTTTTGCATTAGGCTGCTCGGCGAGACTTTGTCTTTCTAGCAATAACTCCTGTAACCATGAGTCTATTTCTATTGGTCCCTCATCTTCCTTCAATTGAAGATTAGCAGCCACTAGTGCAATGATACGAAGTTGTTCATCTCGTGGGAGCAACAAAATTTGTTGTAATAACTCAGCCATATATTAATATACGAAATTTTAAGCGTGAAGATATTAGCCCAACTCCTCCAACAATACCTCCACAATCCGATCCGTGGCCTGGCCATCCCATTTTGGTGGAATCTGCCCCTGCTTGAAAGTTCCTTTTCGGATGCGCTGTATTTGCGCTTCGAGCAAGGCAACATCAAATACCGCCAACTCATTGGTCCCAAGCGTAATGGTACTAGGTCGCTCCGTATTTTCCCGCAAAGTCAAACAAGGTACTTGGCGAAAAGTAGTCTCTTCTTGGATACCGCCGCTGTCCGTTATGACAAATTCGCAATGTGCGATCAGATGTTGGAAAGCCAAATAATCCATTGGTGGTCCTAGCACAAGATTATCAATTGCCGTCAAGTCATCCCAAAGTCCGTGTGTCTCTAGTCTATGCTTGGTACGTGGATGTATCGGAAAAACCAGCGTCGTCTCTTTACAGATGAAGCGAATGACGTGAAGCATCTTTTCCAGCCCTTCGCGATTATCGACATTGGCGGGGCGGTGCATGGTCATGAGGACAAAGGATTTGTCTTCGATCTCGAGTTCTTTGCGGATCGGAGAAGCTTGGATCGCATCATCAAAGGCGACCAAAGTATCGATCATAGTATTGCCGACGAAGTATAGTTGATCTTCGCGTTTGCCTTCCGCGAGTAGATTGTCTAAGCCCGATTGCTCAGTAACAAAAAACATATCCGTGATCTGATCCGTCAATATGCGATTGATCTCTTCGGGCATCCCACGATCAAGGCTACGAAGGCCACTTTCAAGATGAGCGATTTTGACACCATGTTTATTCGCAGCTAAAGCCGCTGCAAAAGTAGAATTCACATCTCCTACTACCACGATAAGGTCAGGCGCCCACTCTTTGAACACTCCCGAAAGCGCAATGATGATTTCACCCATTTGCTCGGCTGGCGTACCATTGGAGATGCCCAAATAGTAGTCAGGCTCTCTTAGTTTTAGCTGATCAAAAAATACTTTTGACATATTTTGATCGTAATGCTGCCCAGTATGTAAGAGTTTATATTCAAAGTCATTCGAATAACGACTAAATACCTTATCGAACTGTGTAACTTTGATGAAATTGGGTCGAGTCCCGACAACTATGAGAATCTTTTGCTTCATGTGCAGCAATTTCGGGAATTTCTTTGCATCTGAAGCATGAATTTCAAAATTTCCCTACATGAAAAAAGTTCTGGTCATTTGTTACTATTGGCCACCTAGCGGGGGTGCCGGGGTACAACGTGTACTCAAAACCTGCAAATACTTACGCGACTACGGCTGGGAGCCTATCGTATATACCGCCAAAGATGCGGCTTATCCGATCCTAGACGAGACTTTGGAGCATGATGTGGTCGAAGGACAAGTCGTATTGAGAGGGCCAATTTGGGAGCCTTACGAACTATATAAACGTTTTACTGGCCAGAGTAAAAAAGGGCGAGTCTATTCGGGCTTTCTCTCGGAGGACAAAAAACCTTCCTTCACCCAACGCATGGCGGTCTGGATTCGCGGCAATTTCTTCATTCCGGACGCACGTAAGTTTTGGATCAAGCCGTCGATCAAATTTATCGGGGACTGGCTCAAAGAAAATCATGTCGATGCGGTCCTTTCGACTGGTCCACCTCATTCGGTGCATTTGATCGCTCGTGGTGTCAAACAAAATCACAACATCCCTTGGATTGCTGACTTCCGCGACCCTTGGACCAATATTGATTTTTACGATCAGTTGATGCTCTCCAAGCGAGCAGATCGACAGCATCACAAACTAGAGAAAGCCGTCGTGGACGAATGCGACAAATTGATCACAGTCAGTTGGACTTGGGCTGATGAATTTCGCGCGATGGGCAAGGATGATGTGCGTCTCGTTACCAATGGTTTTGACCATGCTGACTTTGAAAGCATTTCGGGGGAGCCTGGCCCAAAGTTTTCCTTCAACCATATCGGTTATCTCAATGCGGATCGCAACCCAGCCCTATTGTGGCAAGCCTTCGGCGAACTCTGCCAAGAAGTCCCCGGGATGAAAGATGATTTGAAGCTTCGCTTTATTGGCAAGACAGATCAGGTACTCTTCCAGCATCTCGAAAAAAATGGTCTCATGGATATGGTGGAACGTATCGATTATATCCCGCATTCGGAAGTACTACCGACTCTTTTGAGTTCGCAAGTCCTCCTCCTTCTCCTCAACAATACGCGCAATGTGATGGGAGTCATTCCGGGCAAGATTTACGAGTATCTCGCAGCGGGAAGACCTGTATTAGCGATTGGACCAGAAGAAGGTGACTCTGCACGCATCTTGACCGAAACAGGAGCCGGTATCGTCTGCAACTTTGAGGACTTCGAAAAAATGAAGCGGGAGATTTTCAAACTTTATCGCGCCTTCAAAAAAGGCAGCTTAAGTGTTGAAGAAGCGGATATCGAACGCTTTACCCGCAAACATAATGCAGGCTTGATTGGAGGCATCTTGGATGAGATTACGGCTTAGGGTAGGTTCAAGTACTTAAAGCTCACTTAGCTTTAGATTTGGGCGAGTTGTTGAGACGCAAGATTTTGCGTCTTTACAATTCTCTTTGTGTTGCTGCGCAGAACGCTTAATTTTCTCTACTGCTTGGGACGATGCTCCTCAATAAATACTGTCGGATCAAGATAGTCTGCCGTATCATCTCCATAACCTCCTCCTAGCGGGAGGCCCACTTTAGCGCGTATTTCAAGATGCAGATGTGCCCAGTATGCCCCATCGGCATTACCGATTTTAGCGATTGGGTCGCCGCGTTCGATGAGCTCGCCCTCCTCAATCATCATCGTATCAAGATGTGCATAAAGCGACTCCACTTGCTTGCCTCCACTATCGAGTTGATGGACGATACGAATCACTTTGCCCCAGCCGCTACCGTGATCCTCGGCCTCCACGACTAAACCATGCGCAATGCTGTAAACGGGATCGCCCAGATCACTATTGCCACCACCAACCCCATTCCAATCGTCGCCTAAGTGTGAGTTTTTGCCAAATGGCTGAGCATTGTAATATTGCTTCGCATCGGGGGGACCGACTGGAAAATCAAAACCATCTGCAATCGGGATGATCGGTGCATCAAGCTCTTGGGATATTATAGTACTATCGTTTGGAAAGGATTGTGCAGAAGGTGAAGAAGCGTTCCCGCAGGCGAGGAGCAAAAGGAAGCTGATATAAGTCAGGTAGATGCGCATGATGATATCGTTTGGCCTTGCCGAACGCTTAACTCCATAAATCAAAAAAGTAACACTCCTATGCCCGCATTGAGATTGACGGCAAAAACCCCTCGAAGTCTGCGGATCGCTATCTGATTGAGATAAGGGATCGGCTCAGGCATACGACGAGCATTTTCACCCGAGAGATTGAGTACAAAGGCAGTTTGAATCCCAATATGGTAAGTAAAATGGTCGCCGAGCATCCTCCTAGTCCCCAAAGTAAAGGAAACAGCCATGTCTTGCACTCGCATATCCTCCTCTAAAGGCATCGGAAACTCATCTCTCGGATCACTAATATGGTAGTTGAGATATTGTACTTCCCACTTTTGATAGGGGCCGAGTGGCGCAAGATTGCCACGACGGAGAAAACGATAATTTTTGAACTGAATCCCGATAGCTTGTCCGCTAATGTCTAAGAAACCGGTTTGGCCTTGAAAGAGGAAGTTTTGGCGAGATTGAAAAAAGGCAGCGTTCGCGCCTAGCGAAATCCTACGACTGATGACGCGATCGACTTCTAAGCCTGCCCGCCAATTGAGTTCGAGCTTACCGCCTGGTTGAAAGACCCAGTCCGCAAGCGCTGGTGAAAGATTAACATCTAAATGTATGGGCCACAATCGACCTTCATAACCCGGAACTTGGGCTATCAGCGTTTGGCAAGCCAAAAACGAAATAAATAAGAAACGATGAAGCAGTGGCATTATTTACCGACACCAAAACTACCTCCTCTGGTACCTCTCATGAGGTAATAAGAACGAAAGGTTGTTCGTAAGCAGTCGCCATTTCTGTTTTGATAATAATCAGGGCAACGCTCTTTGATTTCGCTCATGGTTTGTTTGTCCATCGGTCCACCAACGCCCCAGCCAACCGTAGAGCCAGCATAAACCGTCAGCCCGAAGGCACCAAAAATGAACAAGACTAATATTTTTGAAAGTGCACTCATGATCTAATTTTTAACGACCGCTCTTGCTCCAAGCGAGAACCATTGGGATTAATAATAGCAAGAAACCAATCACAAAATAACGCGTTAGCCAAACATTTTCGCTGATAACAACGCTAACTTCTCCTGGGGGAATATTATTGGCACTATCTCTTAAGATTTGCAGATAATATGTCCCCCCCTCTTCTAGACGGAAGATTTGACTACTCTCGTTGCTGGCTTCTGTCCAAGTACCTTCATCATCACGCCCAGTATAGTAATAAAACTCACTATCGAGGGTGTTGATGACCTGTTTATCGCCATCGAGGAGATAAGCAAAAAGATACATTTCACTATTGGTGCCGATACGGCTAGCCTTCATTTGAAAATTGTATAGCGCATTGCCATCCAATTGAATCGGTCCAACGAGCTCCGGAGATTGATCGCTCACTTGGGCAGGGTCAAAACTTTTGCTGTAAACTTCGCTACCGTCGGAAACGGTCGAATACATCATTCCCAGCAACAAAAAGAGTGCAGTGGCAGCGGCAATTCTAAAGATAAACCGCCAGTTACCTTCTTTTTGCTTGAGCGCCGCAATTTCGTCGTTATTGGCAAAGGCTTCGATCACTTTACGACGAGTGATCGGGGTTTCTTTGAAGAACTCTACCTCTTTGATGGAACGCTGGTTTTTAGCCAAGCGCCACTCGACTGAATAGTTTATACCTCGTTCCTTGAACATGGCAAAACGTATCGCATCGCCTTTTTTGATACGGTAGTTTGACTCGCCCTCAAAAAAGATGACCTCAGCATCGCCGTATTCTCTGACGATCTGCTTGGGTTGCTTTTTGAAGAAGCTCATGCGCAGATTTTTGGGCATGAGAGAAGGCGTCTCAGGGATGATCTCTTCAGACATCCAGTAACCTTCGCGATCTTCTATCAAATAGGTATATGTGCGATCAGCCGCAATCAGAAGCCATTCATCAAAGACCCAGACTTCATCTGAATAACCGGTTTCGCCCTCTTCACTATAATATTCTTTATAACGCATCCGCCAGCGGGTACGCGCCAAAACTTGGTAGTCAATGCCATTTATGGTGCCCACTTGGCCCAATCGGACAAAAGACATCGGTTTTTGACGAGACGGATTGCCTAACTCTTCAAGTATCTGATGGGTTTCGGATTTGAGGTCCAAGACCGATCCGCAATAAGGGCAGGATATATATTGAGCGCGAGGGTGCTTGATGTCAAGTCCATTGCCACAATTGGTGCAATCAAACTGTTTGACGGAAGCCAGATCGGCCTGTGTTTTTATATTGGTGCTCATATCAGTTTAGCTCTACCTCCTGTAGTTCAAAGGTTTGTCCGACAAACAATACGCTTTCACTCGGGAGTATCTCAACACTCACTATTTTCCCTTCCCATATACCATCAACAAAGTCGGCAGTTTCTCCCGGCATAATTCGAAAAGGTAACTCCCCTTCTCCGCCATTGACTTTGGCAGAAGATTTAGAAGTAACAAATACCGATTCCCAAGCACTATTGAGATCACTCCAGTCTCCGACAGTTACTGAGTCGAGAGAAAGACCGTTTTGAAGTTCTTTTTCTTGGTGGAAGAGCACAAATGAACCATCGTCCTCTTGAATCCAGGCTCCTTCGCCATCATCCAAAAATTGGATATACCACTCATCCCAAAAGCCGTCTTCGTAGTCAATCCGAATTCGTCCCAATACCAAAAATTCACGACCAAAGTAGCGGCCTGTTTGCCCGATCGAAAATACCGAGCCGTAGTCCGCAAGAAGGTGTTTTTCGCCCACTGCTTCCAAGGAATCAGCATTGACGTGACTCGTTTGGTGACAATAGCCGCAAACTAAGGTTCTTGCCCCCGGCGTTTTTTGTTCGATGGGAGCCCCACAAGCAGGACATTCAAATTCACGCTGAAACATTGACAATGATTGAATTAGTGAATGGTTGAGTGTATCATTCTATGATAGAAAGACTGCAAACAGACAAGATGGTTGTAGAAAAATTGTCTTCAACAATTTATCACAGATTTGGCCTAGCCGCAAATACAATTTGGTTGGAGGATTCCTCCCCCTGCCCCCTCCAAAGGGGGATATTGCTTTGCAAACCGTAGGTTATCCCCCTTTGGAGGGGGCAGGGGGAGGAAAAAACTATTTTTATCATCAAGAATTATTCATCCAAAAAGAGCAATGCCACCGCCTGAGCAATCATACTTTCTTCTCGGCCCACAGCATCCGTTTTTTCGTGGGTAGTCGCTTTGATGGAGATATTTTCGACATCCGTGCCTAGCAAAGCTGCGATTACCTTTTGCATCGCTGGTACATGTGGGTTGATTTTGGGCTTCTCTGCGATAACGGTACAATCGATATTGCCCAATCGATAGCCTTTTTCGCGCATCAATTGGAAAGTACCTTCAACAAATAGCTTACTGTCAGCATTTTTGTATTGAGGATCGGTATCTGGAAAGTGATAGCCAATATCTCTTAGGTTGAGAGCGCCCAAGACTGCATCACAAATCGCATGCAGCAATACGTCCGCATCCGAATGTCCCAACAATCCTTTGTGATGAGGGATTTCGATCCCTCCTAATATAAGTTTTCGATTTTCGACTAATTGGTGTGTATCGTAACCATAGCCGATGCGTATAGGATTCATAAGGGCTAGTTAGGAAATATTCGGCGATCTATGCTAGAATTTTCTGTAATTTTCAGCTAAGATGCCAGATTCAACTACCTCGATCAAGCTTGTCAAAGTCTCCCCTAAGGAGATGGCAGATTTTCAGCAAATCTTAACGGAAAATGATCTACCTACTGATGATTTGAGCCAACCTCATCTATGGTTTTTTAGTTATCAGGATGGAATCCGTATCGGAACCTTGGGATTGGAGCAATATGGCTCGATTGGCTTGTTGCGATCACTCAGTATTTTGCCTGCTCTTCATGGTCAAGGTTTAGGGCATAAGGTGGTGGCGAAGCTCAGAGCAGAGATTTTGACGTTCGGCCTTGCCGAACTCTACCTCCTGACGACAACAGCTGAAGGCTTCTTTCAAAGGGCTGGCTTCCATACGATTGAGCGTTCGGCAGTGCCGGAACCTATAAAAAAAACGCAACAATTTAGCAGCATCTGTCCCTCGACGGCAGTAGTGATGCAACTCTTGGCCTAGAATATCAGCATGAAAACACCCTTGCGTCCCAAACGTACCAAAGCCCTACCGATAGATCGTCGATTTATCTGGATCGGTCTAGCCTTGATTTCGCTGATCATTCAACAACTATTTTCTGCCAATCCTTTTTTTACCGAATTAGCTTATTCAAGAGGATTATTTCCGATTCTCAGAACGATCTGGGACTATACTTTGGGCTGGTCGCCTATTCCTCTACTCTACCCTGCTGTCTTGGGATTGTTGTTTTGGATCGGAATACGCTGGTACAAAAGACGAAAAGAGGAGCGTCCTAAACGGAGCGTTCGTCAAAGACTAGGCCGAGCTTTTCTCAATCTACTGGGACTGATCTCTATTATCTTGGTTGTGTTCTTTTGGGGCTGGGGCTACAATTATCAGCGACAACCAATCGAACATCGTTTGGAAATGCAAATTGATAGCCTGACGATGGAGGATGTAGAGCAAGAATTTCTCTGGGCTACTGATGCATTGATCAAAGCCCACGCTCAACTGGGAGATCGCGATACAAGCCAGAGCATACTCGCGACTGCATTGCCGGAGGAACTCGAAAAGCATATGCGGGACAATCTCAAAACTGTACTGCAGTCCAATGATTATCCGACACCGGGTCGAGTGAGAGCAAGACGGGTTTTCCCTAAGGGAACGCTTTTCCAGATAGGCGCCAGCGGAGTTTATTTACCTTGGATCGGAGAAGGACATATCGATGCCGCTTTACCTCCAGTATCTCAGCCTTATACCATGGCTCACGAATTGGCACATGGTTATGGCTTTGGAGACGAAGGGAGTTGTAGTTTTTGGGCCTATCTAGCTTGTATGGAATCCGAAAATCCCAATGTGCGATACAGTGCCTCTTTTGGGTATTGGCGCGAAGTAGCGGGCCAATACATATATGTTGATACGACCAGTTTTAAAATGGTCAGAAATCAATTGCCCCAAGGAGTCAAGCGAGATTTGGTTGAGATTCGCAATACACTCAAAAAATATCCTGGCTTTTTTCCAAAGACCTCAGCGACACTCTATGACATTTATCTCAAAGGTCAAGGCATCCGCGAAGGCAGAGCTAATTATAGCCGTGTGGTAGATCTTTTGGTAGCGTGGAGAAAATCTAAAGGCGAAAGCGGCTGATCGCCTAGGACTTCGATCTGAATACTACTGATCGACTGATCATGGCCTTCCAATCTAATCATCCAAGCAGCTTGCTGATAGAGGTAAGCCACCAAGACGGGTAAATCTTTGAGCCACATCCATTCGTAACGAATCTGCTTATGCGGCAAACGCATAAGCATCTCCCCCACTGGCAAAGCTCCTTGGAAGCTAGCCGCAGGACGAGAGATGTCTATCCGTATATCTTCGCGCAAAACTTTAAGCAACTTACCGAGATCAGCTCCTTTGCAGACTTCAACAAAGGTTTGATACAATTGTAGGTGTTGCTCCGGCTTTGCCTCAAAGCGTTGGCGATCATTGCGTAGGTGGCGACGAGCCCGACTCAACAACTGACGACAATACTCTTCACTGAGATCGAGCAAATCGGCAATCTCTTTGTGAGAATAATGAAATATTTCTTTGAGAAGGAATACTGCCCGCTCCATCGGAGTGAGTTTTTCGAGCATCGCTTGCATCCCTAATGCGAGAGCTGGCTGCTTATCAATCAGCCCTGGAAGATGGTCTACGAGCAGTTCAGGTGCGATTTCTACGTCGCTTCGCTTTTTGCGATGATCTCGAATGAAGTTGAGGCACTTGTTCATCAGGGTGCGAACGAGGTAGCCTTTTGGGTTTTCGATTTCGTCCCTGCGAGGAACGCTTAACCACTTGAGCATAGTTTCCTGCACCAAGTCTTCGGCATCTGCCGCGTCTCCCAACATTTTATAAGCTACTGGAAAAAGCAGTTGATGATAATCTTGAAATAAATGTGTGGACATAAGGTTATTATGTGAATTCTAAGTGGTTCACATCATGGGTTCTTTAAGTACGGGCTTTTTGTCCCCTTGTTGCAATCCAAAATATCCTTTACTTTTACCTCCATGCTGATCATTCCGGCCCTCTATATCAAAGATGGCAAAACCGCCGCCTTCCGTCCAGGAGATTACGAAAATCTAGATTTTCTCAACCTGGACCCCTATAAATTGATCGAAAAACTTTCCGATCAAGATATAGAAAGGATCTACCTAGTCGATCTTGACGCTTCCCAAGACAATGAAGCGAATAATAAAGGACTAATCGGGTCTCTAGCTAACACCTCTATACCCGATATTATGGTCGGAGGGGGCATCAAGTCGATGAGCTATCTCAAATCTCTACAATATGGCGGTGTAGATTATTTTGTTCTCGGGACTTCTGCAGCAAATGACCTACCGTTCCTCGAAGAGATCTGTGCAGCCGACCATATCAAAAATGAGCGTATCACCATCGCTTTCGATATGATGGATGGCCATTTGACCAGTTATGGTTTTAGTCAGGACAATGTCCAGCCTCAATTGCATGAGCTGATTAAGCGGAGTATTGATTTAGGATTGAGTCGCTTTTTGATTACGGATATAGATTCTACCCATCCTGATCGGGAACCAGATCTTGATTTTTTTAGCGAACTCACCGATACCTACCCAGATGCGACTTTTGGCAGCAGCGGACATGTCCACTCATTTGAAGACATCGACAATCTCAAAGCCGTCGGAATCAAAGAGGTGATCATTGGCGACCAAATCTACAAGGAAGCCGGTATCATCGAGGAAGTCGCGAAGTATAATAAGAATGAAGAATAACGATTTTGTAGCGCCGCAAAATTTTGCGGCGCTACAAAATCGTTATTTATACAGCCCCATCTGTGCCCCTACCGACAGCAATTTATCGACCGCTTGATGGCCGCGTTTGCCGAGGGCGAGAGAATACTCATTGACATATAGATCGATATGTGCCTTCATCACAGTAGGGTCCATCTCCTGCGCGTGCTGCTTGACATAGGCAGCCGAGGCATCGGGCTGAGCAAAAGCATGGGCTACACTCGCCCGCATCTGTCCCTGTAGTTTGGAGATCAGCTCTTCACCTAAATTCTTATTTGCGACGATGGCTCCCAGTGGTATGGGCAATTGGGTCTTACTCTCCCAATACTCTCCTAAGTCTTGGATCAACTGCAAACCCATCTCTTGATAGGTAAAACGATTTTCGTGGATAATCACCCCCGCATCGACTGCTCCACTAGCGATAGCAGGCATCACTTCATGAAATATCATCTCCTCGCGATTTGCGATCCCCGGTGCATAGTAGCTCAAAAGGAGGTTCGCGGTCGTATTTTGGCCGGGTATTGCCACTTTTAGCCCTTGGCTAACGATCTGCTCGGCAGTCAGTGGACGCTTAGAAATCAGCAAAGGGCCGCAATCATGTCCGAGCGCGCTACCCGCTTCTAACAAAGTGTATTGCTCTCTGATCCGACCATAGGTATTATAGGAAATCTTGACCATATCCAGCTCTCCTGCAGCAGCCATTTGGTTGAGATGTAAAATATCTGCCAGCACTACTTCGTAGCGAATATCATCCGTATCAATGCGTCCATGCACCAAAGCATCAAACATAAAGGTGTCATTGGGGCAGGTACTAAATCCTAGTCTGATCGTTTTCATCATACAAAAATAACAAAAGAGCAGGGAGTTGGTTTTGTAAATTATATAAAACTCCAAATCATAGGTTCATGTCCGCATTTCTCTCTATTGGTTCTGCCGCTCCCGCGATCAAAGTCTTCAATCAAAATGGCGAAAGCCGTAGTCTGCAAGATTACGCTGGCAAAAAATTAGTCGTCTTTATTTACCCCAAGGCAAATACAGGTACTTGCACCAAAGAGGCTGTCAGTTTGCGCGACAGCTACGCAGATCTCCAAAAAATCGGTTACGAAGTCGTTGGCCTTAGTCCCGACAAAGAAAAACCACTTTGCCGCTTTATCGAAAAGCAGCAACTCCCTTACGATCTACTCGGCGATCCTGAAAATCAATTGATCGAGGCCCTTGGTGCTTGGGGTGAGAAGTCCATGTATGGCAAAACCTATATGGGCGTGATGCGTTCGACTTTCTTGTTCGACGAAGGCGGCACTCTGACCCATGTGATCGAAAAGGTTAAGAGCAAAGAACATGGTGAGCAGATTTTGGCCTTAGTAGCTGAGTCAGTTGGCTAGTAGAGACCTAATCTCTTAGGTTTCCGCTTCGCGGAACGCTCCAGAATAATTGCCGTACAGCTTGCGGGGTCCAGTTTGCATGGGGCCTACTTGCAAGCCGAATCTACTTTTCCTTCACTTTATCGTTCCAGCGTTCGGCAAGGCCGTAAAATATTGCTAAATTTCTCGAGTCTAATAGAAAACCATGATTCAAGAAACTGCGATTATCCTTACGGGAGGACAATTCGACCATAATTCGGCCAAAACTGCTCACGGATTGGTCCGAGGTTCTGAGCGCTTTAAAATAGTAGCGGTCATCGATAGCAAATCTGCCGGCCTAGACGCTGGTATAGTAGTTGATGGCAAAGCACGTCAAATTCCGGTCTTTACTAGTATGGAGTATTATCTCGCTCAGGCCCGTGGGTTGGCGAGTCACTGTATCATCGGTATCGCCAATGCTGGAGGAAAATTACCCGAGCAGTTGTTTCCTGTCATGGAGACCGCCTTGCGGAACGGCATGTCATTGGTTTCGGGCATGCATGAGTTTTTGACAGACAAAGCGCGTTTTGTGCAATTAGCAGCCGAAAACGGGGCTAAATTAATCGACGTTCGCAAACCGAAGAGAAGGGAAGATT
>JBGCFA010000020.1:0-6252 GCA_045106675.1 Bacteroidia bacterium | reverse complement strand
AGCCCAAGCCTCGTCTGACAATGGCAGGACAAGATCCATATATCGGCGGATTGCTAATGGTGGCGTTCCCATAGGGAAAAGGTAATAAATGGATATGCTTACAACAAATATGACAATCCTGTCATAAATATTGCGTAAATTATGACAAGCCTGTCATTTTATCAACATTATGCCTTCAGTTACTTTCGAAAAGTTATCATCCGAAAAGCGAAATCGCTTCATCGAAGCGGCACTCCTAGAGTTTTCGCAACACAACTTTGAGATGGCGAGTATCAATCGCATCATCAAGAAGTTGGGCATCGCCCGAGGTAGTGTGTACCAATACTTTGAGGATAAAGTCGATCTATGGCTCTATCTCAAATCATACGCCGAGCAGCAAAAAGTCACCTATATCCAAGCCGTCCAACGCTCCGATTATGATTCATTTTGGGATTACTATGCGGCAGTATATGAAAGTGGCATTAATTTCCATATCGAAGATCCTTTGAGCAGTCTGTTTCTATATCGAGTAGGCTTCAAAGAGCAAAGTGAAGGCATCCGCGAACATCTCAATGGCTGGAATAAGCGAGCAGATGAGATGCTGACCTTGTGGGTAGAAGCCGAGCGGGAAGCTGGCACTTTCAGTACCGAAGTATCTACTCCTATGATTGTGCTCTTCTTACGAACCATGAGTAGCACGATTGCTGATCTGATTCAAGAAAAATGTCAGATCGACTTTGACGCAAAAATGCTTAAAGGTGAAGCCTTGATCGGATCAGATCGCCGTAAAATCAGTGAGGCAGTTGCCGAGCTAGTTTCCTTACTCAAAAAATCATTGACCTAGCAAGCCAAACGAATAAACCAATATCTCCATGATAAACGTACATAATCTCCAATATCAATACCCCAATGCCGATGGTTTTGCTATCAGAGGAATTGACTTTTCTATCGAAAAGGGAGAGGTTTTTGGCTTTCTGGGACCTAGTGGCTCAGGTAAAAGCACCACTCAAAAGATTCTATTCAAACTCCTCCCAGGCTATCAAGGTCAAGCCTCTATCGAAGGCAAAGAAGTCAGAGATTGGAACAAAGAATTGTATCAAAAAATCGGCGTGGGCTTTGAACTACCGAACCATTATCTCAAACTTTCTGCCATTGAGAATCTTGAGTTTTTCCGAGCTTTTTATCCCAATAGCCTTGATCCCATGGAATTATTGGATCGGGTGGGCTTGAAGGATGATGCCAAGAAAAAGGTCAGCGACTACTCCAAAGGCATGAAGATGCGTTTGAATTTTATTCGCTCCTTTTTACACGATCCGCAGATTTTGTTTTTGGATGAGCCTACTTCCGGCCTAGACCCTGTTAACGCTAGGTTGGTCAAGGACATCATCGTCGATCTCAAATCTCAGGGCAAAACCATCTTCATCACCACGCACCAGATGTATGATGCGGACGAACTCTGCGACAGGGTGGCGTTCATCGTAGATGGCAAAATCGAAACTATGGACTCGCCTGCGAACCTCAAGATCAAACATAGCAAACGTTCGGTAGAGGTTCTTTTCAAGAACGCCGCCAATAAGGAGACTTTCGAACTCGATCAATTGGGCCGCAACGATGCCTTTTTGCAAAAAATAGCACAGGAGGAAATCGAAACGATTCATTCTCGTGAAGCCTCGCTCGACGATATCTTCATTCAAGTAACAGGCAAGACACTGGTATGAAACAGTTTATCCACCTCCTCAAGCATGATTTTGTGCTAATCAATCGCAACAAAATCATCGCCATATCGCTGGCAGTAACGGCAATTTATGTCGGTATCTTCAAAGGCTTATCCTCATTTGGAGACGTCCAGCAAGCTTTGGTTCTGATCATTTTTAATGACCCTGCCCTACTTGGATTTTTGTTTGTAGGCGTAATGGTACTATTTGAAAAAAACGAAAATACACTGCAAGCATTGGCCGTCACGCCAATGAAATTGAGTCATTATTTGCTCTCTAAGACCTTGGCCTTGACGCTGATCTCGGTTGGATGCTGTCTTTTGATGGCATGGGCAGCAGTCGGTTGGGATTTTAATATTCTACAATTTGTGATCGCCACAATCTTTACGACGGTGATCTTTTCCTTTATTGGTTTCATCGTGGTAGCCGGGCAAAAGACGTTCAATACCTATATGCTGCGGGCAGTAGGAGTGATCATAGCCTTATGTTTGCCCTTTCTCGCCTATTTTGATCTGGCATCGCGCTGGCTATTCATACTATTTCCTACTCAGCCGGTGATTGATTTATACAGCATGGCCTTTAGTCATGATCTACCAATTGTAGAAGGTATTATCGCCTATGCTTTAGCGATTGCTTGGACTGTGATTACATACTTCTGGGCTTTGCGCGTCTCCACCAAAAATTTTGCTTAGCCATGAATCAGTTACAAACCCTCATCTCAGGGGATATTAAACAGATATTTCGAGACCGGACGTTGAGCTCATTCATGCTTGTGCCCGTGATGGTAATCCTATTTATCCGATTGTTTGTGCCTTATCTGACACAGATTTATCCAATAGTAGCCGACTACCACCTCTATATCATGATGTTTGGCGGCATGCAAACAGCGATCATGTTTGGTTTCATCACATCCTTTATCATATTGGAGGAAAAAGACGAAAACGTCTTGCAGGTGATCCGAGTCTTGCCGATTTCTCCTCTATACTTTATGGTGTATCGGCTGAGTTTTGCCACCCTATTCTCGGCGATTGGAGCCTTTGTGATGCTCCAAACGGGTGGTATTGCCTATCCTGGTTTAGCTGCGTCTATTTTATTGTCCTTCCAATATGGCCTGATAGCTCCACTTATTAGCTTGATCATCGCGACCTACGCCAATAATAAGATTGAGGGCATGGCCTTTTTCAAAGGGGTTGATTTAGCGCTTTTGCTACCCGTTTTATCGTTTTTTGTGCCGAGCTTCTGGGGCTATCTTTTTGGTATTATCCCAACCTATTGGACTTATACTTTGTATGAGCGGAGCTTGAGCAGCGGTCTAAGTTGGGGATACTTTATCGCTGGATTAGCAGTCTATGGGGTGGTGATTGTAGCGCTCTTCGTTCAGTTTCGCAAGCGTGTGTTTGATCGGTAGTTTCAGCTTACCGCTTCGCGGAACGCTTGGGATTTGCTTGTTGAGGCGCAAGATTTTGCGCCTTTACAATGGCTTGCAAGCCGGAGCTACGGGAATAACCGAAATTAATTCAGGAATAGCCGTTGCCAAAATGACGGTCTTTCCGGCTCAATGCCTAAAGCGTTCTCTAGGAGAGAAATCACTTCTTTGTGGCGATGAACCTTGGCGATTTCAAGGGCATCCCATCCATCTAGTTCAGATTTGAGACTGGGGTTTGCGCCTTTGGCCAATAAGACCTTTACCACCTCAGCTTGCCCAAGGGTAGCCGCTTCGATCAAGACCGTAGTCAAAACCTCAGGATGCTGATAATTCGGGTCGATGCCCTGTTGGAGATAATACTCTACCAATGGGGCATCGCCTTTTTGAGCGGCGGCGAACATATCTTTCCAATCTCCACCGGCTGGATTCATGCGTTTTGTGTTTTTGGGTCTTGTTGATAGAAAAACAGAAACAATAAGGGCAAAAATACACCTGAAAACACCAATAGTCCAGAGAGGAGTAGATTATTCGCTCCAGGCCAATGCATCATTTTGAAAGTACAGGCAAATGTCATCAAAATTGCTGATGGTACAGCGGCATAAATACTAAGACGTTCTATTAGTGATTTTTCACCCGCTTGCTGACGACGATAAAGGATATAAGAGGGCAAACTCAATGCTCCCAAAACAATCCCTGAGATCATACTCAATTGGCTACCACCTTGCAGCTGTAACATACCAAACAGAACACTAATTAGCCAGATAAATAGCCAAGCAAAAGCGGAGAAAAACATTAGTTTACGCATAATAATTAGGTGGGTAAAATTTAGTAAAAAAGTGGTTTCATCTTGTATTTCACGGACACTGCCGGAGATCAATCGTTCGCGTGAGCGAGCATAAGCTGTATCAAAATCGGTCCCTGTGGACATATCTTCCTCGATACTGGTACAGAGGTGATCAACTAGATCTTCTAAGAGCGATTGCATTTCTACGCCCTCCTCAGTCAGATCGTTTTCAATCAACTGGACTTGAGTTTCTGCGAGTTGATTCATGTAGTTTTCAGTTTTAGAACCAACTTGAGACTGGCCATAAAATCATGTACTTCTTGGACCATAGCTGGCACTTTGGCTTGTCCTGATTGAGTGAGGAAATAATACTTTCGAGTGCGGTTGCCGATTTTGACGGATTCACTTTCTAGAAAGCCGTCCTTGAGCAGACTATGCAAACTAGGATAAAGCGAACCTTCCTTGATCAAAATCTTTTCATCCGAAAGCGCCTTAACTTTTTGGGCGATCTCATAGCCATACATTCTACCGTTCTCTTGCAAGAGGCTTAAAATGATCGGTTTGAGGGTACCTTTGAGCAATTCTTTTGAATACATAGATTCTTGATGTATTGGGTTCCTACATATATAAGCAGGAAAGTTGAAAAGGTTACAAACCTTTGTGAAAAATTTCTTTCCTTGTCGATCTACCAATCAATTTTCGCCTGCATGCTACAATCCTATAAAAAGAAATATCAGTTACGTGAAGCTTATGATATCATCCTCATTGGCTCAGGATTAGGCAGCTTGACAGCGGCGGCAGTTTTAGCCAAAGAAGGCTACAAATGCCTAGTATTAGAGCGTCATTACACTGCTGGCGGCTTTACGCATGTATTCAAGCGCAAAGGCTATGAGTGGGATGTCGGGATTCACTATATCGGCGAGATGCAGCGCGAAAATAGTATCCTCCGCAAATTGTTTGACTACATCACAGATGGCAATCTCAAATGGGCGGATATGGGAGAAGTCTATGATCGAGTAGTGATCGGTGATAAAACATATGATTTTGTCAAAGGCACCAAAAACTTTATCGCCAATCTGAGCAAGCATTTTCCAGAAGAGGCCGAGGCCATTCAAGCTTATATTGATCTTGTCTTCAAAGCCAATCGAACCAGCCGCAATTTCTATCTCGAAAAGGCGATGCCGCCCTTGATGAGTAAGCTTTCGGGTGGCTATATGCGTAAACCATTTTTGCAATACGCGGAGCGAACGACCCTTGAAGTCATCAGCGAATTGACCCAAAATCAAGAATTGATCAAGGTCCTCACGGCTCAGTATGGCGATTATGGCTTGCCACCTTCCCAAAGTAGTTTTTCGATGCACGCCTCCGTAGTGCGTCATTATCTGGATGGTGGAAGTTTTCCAGTAGGTGGCTCAACTCAGATTGTGGAGACGATCGATCCTTTACTAGAAAAGCACAATAGCGACATTCTTATCAATGCCGATGTAGCCGAAATCATGGTGGAAGGCAATAAGGCGGTAGGCGTTCGCATGGCGGACGGTAAAGAGTTTAGAGCCGAAAAAATCATCAGCGGCGCAGGTATCATCACGACTTATAACAAATTGTTGCCGCAGGCGAGTGTCCAAAAACATAAGCTGGCCGAACAAGTACAAAAGGTGCGTCCTTCGGTAGCGCATGGCTGTCTTTACGTTGGACTTAAAGCCAGTCCCGAAGAGCTCAATCTTCCCAAAGCTAACTTTTGGATTTATCCAGAAGACGTCAGTCATGATGAGGCCATCGAACGCTACCTCAAGGATACAGATCAGCCATTTCCCTTAGTTTATATTTCCTTTCCTGCCGCCAAAGATCCCTCATGGTCAGAGCGTTATCCGGGCCATAGCACCATCGACATTATCACATTGATGCCCTATGAGAGCGTCGCCAAATGGTCAGGTACAAATTGGAAGAAACGTGGTGAGGAATATGATGCGATGAAGGAAAAAATCTCTCAGCGCCTCCTTGAGGAACTCTATAAAAGAGTCCCACAGACCAAGGGGAAAGTAGATGTATATGAGCTTTCTACCCCACTCACTACGCAGCATTTTGTCAATTACGATAAAGGCGAAATTTATGGTATCGACCACACGCCCGATCGTTTTCAGCAGAAGTTTCTTCGACCACATACACCGATCAAAAACTTCTATCTGACTGGCCAAGACATCATTACTGCCGGTATTGGAGGGGCATTGTTTTCGGGCCTTTTGACCGCAGCTGCGATTACCCGCAAAAACCTATTGGACAAGGTGATGAAAAGGAGTTGATTCTGCCGCTTCGCAGAACGCTTGGGTAGAGACGCAAGATTTTGCGTC
>JBGCFA010000002.1:0-5051 GCA_045106675.1 Bacteroidia bacterium | reverse complement strand
CGAGTCCGTGGCTCGGGCGATTATCAAGTTGTACGGATTCAGGGTGATTGTAGAGCGACTTCTCCTCCTAAGCAGATTCGTTTTGTGCCCCCGCCTTCTGCGGAACTCACGGCCCCTTCAGATGTCATTTGCTTAGATGATTCTTTGGCATTATCGGCTCATTCGCCGAACGCTACCGCCTATCAGTGGCGCAAAAATGGCTTAGATATTCCCGGTGAAAAGGGAGATGGATATTGGGTAAAAACTCCCGGAGAATACTCAGTAAGAGTCTATCGCGGCGAATGCATCCAAACTTCTGAGGGGCTTAACCTCCAACGTTTGACCCCTCCAGTAATTTTTTCAGGTGGCGATACCATCAATGGCTTATTGCCAGTCTTGCCCAAGTGGCTTTGGACCAATAAGGTGCCCTATCAAAAAGGAGACACCTATATGCGCGATATTGTCGCGAATCCCAAAGGAGAGACCTTTGTCCTCCACACCTTGGCTAAAAGAGGACGATATTATGATCAAATCACGGGCTTCTTTGCCAATGGCCTATACCGGACAAGTTTTCCAGAGCAGCAACGCAACGATCTCACCCATCGCCTCATGGCAGTGGATCCGAATGGCAATCTCATCGTAGGTTCGGAGGAGAATTACCTCATCAAATATTATCCAGACGGTCGCATCATGTGGCGGATCGAAGCCGAGATTCCTGAGTTAAACGGAGTTGCGACTGACCCTCTAGGCAATATCTTCACCTTTGGCCGCTTTAAGGAGCAATTGCAAATTGGCAAAAGAGTGGTCGCAGCCCCTAGACGAGGCGGTATGTTTATCACCAAGCATAGTGCCTCTGGTGAAGTTTTATGGATTAGAGTGTTCGGCGTAGACGGTACTCAGTATCCCTTCGGTAACGCTATCCACTCAGACTGCGAAGGCAATATCTATCTCGCTGGTGGCATGGACTTGATCGCCAACTTCAAGGACCAAGTAGTACGCGCCTCATTGCGTGATAACAGCTACTTCTTGGCCAAGTTTGACACTCACGGCCGCCTTCAATGGGCCCGTCGAGCAACAACCCGCAAAACGCGCTCTCAGACTCTCGATGTCCATACTGATTGCCAAGGCAATAGTTTTTTGATGCTCAACCGAGAACTCTTTCGCTACGATGCTGGGGGCAATGAACTCTGGCAAGGTAAACTCCTATCTCCTGACGACAATTATGTCAATCAAGCGCGCATTCATAGCGCAGCGGGTGATTTATACGTTTCAGGAATTACCAATCGCGGTGAGAACTTCGTTACCAAACTCAATCGCCTTAACCGTCAGGTCATCCTTTGGGAAGACAAAGGAGGTGAAGTCGGTCCTGATTATTTACCTGCGATTAGTGGCTTTGAAGACGAGATATTTGTTGCAGGGATTAGTCGTGCTAATAATTTCCCCGGCGTACAATTTGATCTTACGAGTAAGTCTATCGGCTACTTGATGAAGTATGCGCCCCCTTCTTACGTTAGCGAACGCGAACCGATTGAAATCTGTAAAAACGAGCCAGTAACCCTCTTTGTCAAAGAACGGCAAGGCGTTCAATATCAATGGTTTCGCAATGGAAAACTGCTTACGGGTGATACCAAGCACCTACTCGTTACAGCTATGACAGGGACTTATGAGTGTCAAATAATCACCTCTGCCTGTGTACAACGATCCAAACCCCAACAGGTCGTCAAATGTGGAGAAGATCCCATCATTGCTCCTCAACAAACGGCACCACCAATCGCTGGCATTCCAGAAGTACCATCCAATCCAGAAGTACCTATGAAAGAGCCTGATCCAGCGCCAGTCGTATTTACGGACTTAGATACTGACGCAAATGGTAAACCCCAAAGACTCAAAAAGAGAAGAGTAAAAGAACAAGAGGTCATTACGATCAATAATACCGAAGCTACCTTATACGTCTGGGACCATGCTGCGGCAGATTTAGATACGGTCTCTATCAATGTCAACGGTCAATGGATACTAGAAAGTTATCAGCTCGTCAAAGCAAAAAAAGTCCTCAGCATTGATCTAAAACCAGGCGATAACTACATCATGCTTTATGCGCACAATCTAGGGACCCAGCCGCCCAATACAGCGACATTGCTGATCGATGATGGTATACGTCAAAAAAGTTTGCAGCTCCGCTCTACCCTCAGAAATTGCGGAATGTTGGTTGTCAGGGTAGAATGAAATAATTTGAGGGATCAATAGGCTTTATTCATGAAAAGATCTCTGAAGATTTTCTTAGTATTAGCGGGACTGGTGCTTATCGGTTTACCGCTAGCGATTTTTGTATTTTTTGTGCGCACTTATGCCCCCGTTTTGTTCGGAGAGGTAGAGTATCATATCCCCTATAAGGAGGAGGGTGGCGATTTGACTCTTGATGTCTATCACCCAACACAAGGAATCTATGAGCAAAGTCCAGTACTAGTTTATTTTCATGGGGGAGCATGGGTTACAGGTGCCAAAGAATCTGTTAATAATGCCCGTTTCAATGCCGCATTCAATCGCTTACGCGATAAAGGTTATGCTATCATCAGTCCTGATTATACTCTCGCCTCGCTTGGCAACTCGCCCTTTCCAGCTTGCATAGAAGATGCTTATGATGTGATCGCATGGCTGGAAGCAAATGCGACCGAGTATAATTTAGATCTGAATAATGTCGGTCTGCTCGGCGAGTCAGCAGGCGGGCATATCGCTTTGATGAAGGCTTATGACGGTCTCCCTGCGGGAACGCCAGCACAAATCGAGATGCGATATATGATTGATGTTTATGGCCCCACGGATCTCTTGAGACTTTATACTGATCAAATCCCACTGATTGATACTGTAAAGGCGATTTCTTCGCATCTACCCGCTTCATTTCAGGACAACCTTGATATCAATCGTTATCTATTTGGTTTTGATCCAGAAGCCGATAGCAGCAGAACGGCCGATTTTACGGCTCAGTTTTCACCTGACAAAATCGTCCATGATGGCGCGCCTAATACTTTGATTATTCATGGTAATAGTGATCGTGTGGTACCCATCAACCAATCCATTTTGCTCAAGGAGCAATTGGACTCTTTGGGGATAATGAATGAAATCCATATTTTAGAAGGAATGGACCACGCGTTTGGCGGAGCCACTGAGCAACAAAAACAGCAGACACAAGATTGGATTGTCGAGTTTGTAGAACGGCACTATATAGACTCATAGTAGTTCAAAAAATCCCCTGTTCTACTTCGGTTAGCGGTAAAAGCCTAGAGTTTATACCTGCGGACAACGCTATACTCAGGGCCTTCGGGTTTGAGGGTAGATTCCCACAACACCAATTCCTTAACGACTAATTCCTTGGGCGGCGTAGGCCCGTCCCACCATCTACCACTGGGAACGTGATCCTTTTGCTTGATTCGAGCTAAGGTAAGGTGAGGAATAGGGCTCTTGCGCGATTGGACTGTGGGCTCGATTTGTTCATAGAGTTGATGAATAAACTGCACCATCGCTCTAAAAATACCGGCCTTACGATATCTAGCCCAAATCATTCTCGCTTCGCTGGGCTTAGGTGCCAATACATAGCGATCAAAACTAAGGTTAAATGGCTGAAATCGCTTGAGGCCGATTTGGAGCATTGCTTGCAAATTGTCCAAGCGTTCGGTCGGGACCGCTCCGAAAAAATAGACCGTAATATGAAAATGCTGAGGTTTGACCCAACTCATGCCTGATTGGAATGGCATATTTTCCTGAAAGTCATATAAGGTATGCGCGATCTCAGGCGGGATTGGTATTCCCAAAAACAAGCGGTGCTGATCTCCCATGCCGGAAGGTCTACTTTCAGATAAAAAAAAGCAAATGGTGATCCATTAGTCATGAATCACCATTTATAAAATATTGAGCAGCTTAGTGCTTATGTACTTTCTTTCTGATCACTTGATCTTCCAATTGTAATTTGACGACATAAATGCCCGCAGGATATTGGCGAAGATTTGTCTCGAAGCTGGCATCCTTGATCTGAACGACCTGTTCAAAGATCGTACGACCTTGAATATCTACGATCTGGAGTTCTCCGGAGGAGTGCTCACTAAGACCTTGCCAACTCACTTTGAGCGGACCAGTAGTCGGATTGGGGCTCAGGACCAATTTTAACACATCATTTTCAAGCTGGAGTTCGACGAGGTCGCTAAAGTCAAAGCCTCCGTCTAAATCGATCTGCCTTAAGCGATAATAGACTCGCTCTTGATTGAGTGCCGCGACCCCTGCATCAGTAAAAGTATAAGATAGCGGTTCATCGCTCATGCCCGCAGCTGCTACCTCGCCGATCGTTTTAAAAGTTTGATTATCAATCGTCCGCTCTACGCGATATCGATCACTGTTTATTTCAGAGGCCGTTTCCCACTTGAGCAGCGCATTTTCACCGACGAGATCAACGGTAAACCCTAGCCATTCTACCGGAAAGGTCGAAGAGTTCAACTCCCGCCAGTCGCGATCTCCGCCACTACCCAGATTGTTGTCAGAGTCTTGGATACTTTGATTAGAACCCTGAGGATCAAATGATAAGAGATCGGTATCAAAAGCATCGTCTAGTCCATCGAGATCACTATCTATGCCTGAAGGCGAACGATCAACTGTACCATCACTATTGGCATCATGTCCTTCGAGCAGATCAACAAAGCTATCATTGTCAGCGTTCTCATCGAGAAAATCTGGCTGATCGGCATTGTCAATATTGATGGGTTCGATATAGGCACCACCTTCGTCCGGATCAAACTGATCCATTAATCCGTCCTCATCACTATCGGAACCACTTAAGATGGAGAGTCCATCAAAAATATCCCCTGCATTTAGACTAGAAGCCTGGGCTTCAATCATATCGACAATCCCATCATCATCAGAATCTATATCAAGGAAGTTGGGTAAACCATCTCCATCTCGGTCAGGATTATTGATACCTGTAGCAAAATCCACTAATGAATTATTGATTGATTCTTCGGGACTAGCATCTACCGTAGTTGGGATCAGATTGAATAAATTATCACTCCATCCATTGAAATCAGCATCGG
>JBGCFA010000199.1:0-40742 GCA_045106675.1 Bacteroidia bacterium | reverse complement strand
TAGGTTCTACTACTGCTTTCTTTACAGCCTTGAGCTGAGCACTATAACTTACATCAGCCGGTACGCACATGCTTTCATTACAGACCTGATAGCCGACATAGACCGCTAGTTTAGGATTTTCCTCAGTGATCTTAAATTTTTGATAGTAGAGGATTTTATCATGATAGACAGTGATGTTGACCTCGAAAACATCATCATATTTAGTTTCGGACTTTCCCTTTTCCAGTAGTTTACCTACGGCTTCAAGTCCCTTATGCTCATCATCAAAGTCCAAGAATGAACCCAGTTGGGGCATAGTCGGTGGTGGGACAGCTGAGTAGATATGGAAGCCCATTTCTATAGTACCCTCAAAAAACACCGTTACCTCATCTCCGACAGAAAGAGTTCCGCTAGGAGTATGATAGGTACTCCATTGTATGGGGTCCTGAATTTGGGCGTTCAGCGAAGCTGCCGTCCCAAATAATAAGAGTAGTAAAAAGGGCTTGAACCAATTTCTCATGCCGAAAGGATTTTGACCGTAGAAATAATGAAGGATTTCAAATATACCGAAATCATGCAGAAGTAAGAAGCGCCTTAAGCGACAATTCCACAAGTGGTATTACAAATAATACTGTCGTCTTTGCTTTTTCCCTAAGATTGTTCATTGATTTGGCTGCGATGACGGCTAAAACTTTTTGGTCATGCTGGGATGTGAGGTCACGAACATATTCGGAAATCTTTGGGGATGTATTCAATACATCCCTACATTTTGTGAGGTAGCGGTCTATTGCATAGACCGACTTGTTTTATACCTGCTTCGCAGAACGTTTGTTTTGAGAGTCCCTGCTCTCAGAATTCACTTTGCTCATTCATTCGGCTGGGGTTGACGGCTTAAATTTAGTCGTCATACCGGTTCCGAAAGCTTTCGGAAGAGGCTACGAACATATCCGGTATCTTTTATTTTCTCTGCTTCGCAGAACCTTAGAGACAATCGTTCCGCGGAGCGGTAGAAAAGGGACTTATTGTTGGGTATGCGATTTCTCCTCACCTAGGTTCGTTCGAAATGGCGCGTTCCGCGTAGCGGCGATCAGGGAGAAAGCCGTCGATAGACCTTAGTCGTACCTAGCTGCTCCGGCTCATAATTGCCAAATAAACTGGGATAACGCTTTTGGAGGACGGTAAAATTGCCATGAGGGTCGATCACGAAATCCGGCGGATGCTGCGTGAATTCTTGAAAAAGATCATTTTCAGCTTCTATACGCGACAAAAAGCTGCCTTGATCTTCATTGGGCAGAGCTTCCATTTTGTACCAAGCAATGCGATAGTCGAGGTATTTGTTTTCAATGTGTTGACCAAGACTCAGGTATAGCTCTGGATAATAGTCCATCACCCAAACCGAATGACTAGCATCACCAAAATCATAGCGATGCAGTGGGGTATCGCGCTCCAATAAGTTTTTGAGGCCGCCATGATAAAAAAGACTTTCATCTTTGGGGCGAAAAGTGGCCATCGTATCTGGTAAGCGGATGCCCCAATAATTGAGATATATGATAGCAGGAAGTAAGAGACTCAACGGAATAAGTATCGCTCTGTATTTGCCTCCCCATTTGAAGTCAAAAACTTTACTCGCATAAAAGGCCATTGGGGGCGCGAGCAACAAAATATCATTGAGCTCCAGGCGACTGTATTTAAACAGCAGGATTAGGAATACTGAGACAAGCCAAACCGCCATCGTCAACTCTAGCGTTCGTAATTGCGCGACATAGCTGTAAAATCGTATCCGGAAGTGCATAAAACCAATCCCGGCAAACAATAAGAATACGCCCCAATTGCGTACCCAAACCTGGACGGTGTCCAAAGAGTGATAAGCGTAAACTTGGCTATCGGTTAAGAAGATACGGTCTAGATAATAGAGCACACCTACATCCCAATAGCTATGTAGCGAACCCGTATAAAACAAAATCAACAAGAAACTTATCAGCACTACAAAGATCCCTAAGAAGAAGGAAAGCACCTCCGGTAAACGCGGGGACTTGAGCAATAGATAGGTTAGCAGTAGCCCAAAGCCGATAAAAATATATTTATAAGATGCGAGCGTACAAATCATCAGCCAAAGCCCCGCATAAAACATCCAGAAATTGTTCTGCGGTGCTCGTTCACGTAACTGTAAGATGGCAAAGAAACTGGCACACATTGGCAGCAAGACAAAAAGCGAAGCGCTCATTTGTTGCCCATACCAAGGGATGCTACAAAGGATCACAAAAAGCACCGCTGGCATCCCGATCATGCGACCGAACGGCCTAAATTGATTGAGGGTGCCTGCAAAATAAACGGCTGTGATATATATATAAATACAACTGAGAACACGTATTGCAGTCAGGCTAGCTTCTCCAAATACTGCATAAATGATCCTGTAAAGCCAAATCATTACGGGTGGTCCGGCTGTCCAAAGATCTGTGTATAAATCTCCTCCTTGCGATAGTTTTTGCGCGGCTAAGAGATAAAAGGATTCTTCACCCAAGAAAAACCCACCGTCAAAGCTTGGTAAGCGCAATAGCGGGATCAGCACCAACAAAAGGATGTGAACAGGGAGGGGAATATTTGTGACGAGGCGCAGCAAATGTGTAGATTCGTAGCGGGAATTTGCCCGCAAATTAAGCCTTACATCGCATAAGACCTACAAAATGTCGCCTGATGTCCTTTATCAACAAATCCAACGCAAAGGTTCCTTCCTTTGTGTCGGTCTCGATAGTGATCCAGAACGTATCCCGAGCTTCCTAAACGACTATAGCGATCCGATCCTTGAGTTCAATCGCCGTATCATCGCTGCTACCAAAGACTATGCGGTCGCCTATAAGCCCAACTTAGCTTTTTATGAAGCTAGAGGCCCCAAAGGTTGGGAGACTTTGGAACAAACGCTCAAGCTGATTCCGGATGAGATCATGACCATCGCTGACGCGAAACGCGGCGACATAGGCAATACTTCTCGATTATACGCCAAAGCTTTTTTTGAAACACTCGATTTTGATGCTGTTACCGTCGCGCCTTATATGGGCAAGGATTCGGTCGGCCCATTTTTAGAGTTTGAGGACAAATGGGTGTTTTTGCTTGCGCTAACGTCCAATCCTTCTGCCCAGGATTTTCAGTATCGTCAGGATAATGGCCAATTTCTCTATCAACAAGTTGTAGAGCGTGCTGTCAGTTGGCAGGAGGAGTATCCGGGGCATTTGGGATTTGTCGTTGGAGCCACTCGAGCCGAATCCATTGGAGAAATACGTGCCTTGGCGCCTGATAATTTTTTCTTAGTGCCAGGAATCGGCGCACAAGGAGGTGATTTGGAGGCAGTTTGTCAGCATGGCCAAAGTGATAAAGGTGGGCTGCTGATCAATTCTAGTCGTGGGATCATCTTTGCAGGGCAAGGAGAAGACTTTGCGGAGCAAGCGGGTATCGCTGCGCGGAACTTACAAGCTCAGATGAAGGGACTGATAAAATAAAAAAACGAATCCGTATCGTAGCGGCGCAAGATTTTGCGCCGCTACGATTATTATCATTGGAACTCAAAACTTTTTGCTGCGGTAAAATGTATTGGCCCGTGGCCGAACGTCTACCTTATGAATTTATTGCATAAACCGAAACTGGGCGTTTTGGTGTTTTGTGGCGAAAAGCAGCGGAAATGTTATATTTGACCTTTATATCAAACTTCCTTGCTAGCAACTGCCATCATATTAACAATCACAGTGTTCTTGGCGCTGAGTCTTTCTTTGCTTGAAGACAAAAGCGAACAAGAGCTGCTTGCTCATTTTCGGGATACGCAAGACCCTGAGGTTATCGCGCTTTTAATGACGCGCTACGACGGTCTTATCTATGGTATGGCCCTCAAGTGGCTGCGTGATCCAGAACGAGCCCGCGACTTTGCGGGAGATCTGTATATCAAACTGTTTGAGCATCTGCAAAAACAGGAGGTCGAAAATTTTCCGGCCTGGTTGGGGCGAACTATCCGCAACCGATTACATGATCTTCGTCGCAAAGACAATGTTCGTGATGAATACAAAAGCGGCTTTGTACCGCCCGAAGCACCTCGCGTTGAAAACGCTTGGGACTTTGCCATGGATAAATCCGGGCTTGGGCAAGCGTTAGCAGGCTTGAGTGAATCAGAAAGTATCGTGATCCGAGGGGTGTATTTTGACGATAAGAGTTATCAAGAAATCGGCGAAGAGCAAGGCTGGTCATTTAATCAGGTACGAGGTGCCAGAGAAAGAGCCATCCGCAAATTGCGAATCGTGCTCAAAGGCGATTTCGAAAATTATTTTAAAGACTAAGCGGCATGGCATCCCTCAATACTCCTAAGCTATATTCCCTAGCTACAATGCAAGCTTTCCTCGATGGAAGTTTAGATACAGAGACTCAAACGGCTGTTGAAAAACTTTTGGCCGAAAATCCTGACTATGCCTTCGCAATGGAAGGATTAGATCGTAATCAAAGTGAAAGTCTCCTTCAACTTAATGCTGATCAAGAAGCTTTTAAAGAATATTTGACAAATTTGGGCACTTCCCAAGAGGAAGATAAAGCCGCCTCCTTCGAAGAACCCCTCATCCGTGATTTACGATCTGCTCGTTGGTGGCAAATTGCTGCCGTGATCCTGATCTTGGTTTTACCCATTATTTATGTTCTCCAAAAGCCTAAGCCAACTATTGATCAGATGGCAATGAACTATTTGGAGCCTTATACTTTTAGTGGCACCCGTGGATCTGAGGCGGAATCTTTGCTTATTTCGGTTCGGGATACCTACGAAGCTGGGCGTTCTCGGTACGATAAAGATCCTAAAGCATTTCAAACGGAGGCCCCCGCAGAATTTGAAGCCGCTAAGCAAGGCTATCTACGGATACTTAGTCTGCCGATTGATAGTTTGGGCACACAACAATACTTGGAGGCCAGAATGGGGCTGGGCTTATGTCTACTCTTTCAAGGCTATCAAGCCGAAGC
Organism: Bacteroidia bacterium; assembly: GCA_045106675.1. Taxonomy (GTDB): domain Bacteria; phylum Bacteroidota; class Bacteroidia; order J057; family J057; genus JBCAWW01. The sequence goes on along the minus strand of JBGCFA010000199.1, from coordinate 35,780 downwards.
GATCGAGCAATTTGAGCCTGTGATCCAACAAGGAGACAATATTTGGCTACCAGCAGCAAATTGGTATAAGGCTTGGAGTTTGATCTATCTTGACCGAAGAGAAGAAGCTAAAATCATTTTGGTAGCCCTTTCCCGCAAAAAAAGCGAATATCGTAGCAAAGCACAGACGTTGTTAGATGAACTCTAGCTTCGTATCTTTGCGTTCGCATGCGTAAGTCCAACAATATTCGGTCCCTTAGCCTCGAACAACTGCAGGAATATATCCTCGGTTTGGACGAGAAAAAGTTTCGAGCTGCTCAGATCTATGAGTGGGTCTGGAAAAAGCATGCCGCTTCCTTTGCGGACATGAGCAATCTTTCTAAGCCGCTGCGCGAACGCTTGGAAGCAGACTTCGTTATCGATCAGGCCCAAATCGAAGATGTCCAGCAAAGCAAGGACGGTACTCGCAAGTACGCCTTTCGATTGGCAGGTGGGCAGCAAGTGGAGGGCGTATTGATTCCTACCCCTAAGCGGGTAACCGCCTGTATTTCTTCTCAAGCGGGCTGCTCCTTGGATTGTAAGTTCTGTGCAACAGGGCTACTCGACCTCAAGCACAATCTCCACCACTACGAGATTTACGATCAGATTTATACCTTGCGCGAAGAGGCCGAAAAAATCTATGGTCGTCCGCTTTCTAACATCGTGTATATGGGCATGGGCGAACCATTGCTCAACTATCGCAATGTGATGCAGTCGGTGGATTGGGTGACTTCTGAAGAGGGTATTGGTATGTCTCCTAAGCGAATCACGGTTTCGACCTCTGGTATCGCTAAGATGATCAAAAAGCTAGCTGATGATGGTGCACGCTTTGAGTTTGCCCTTTCTTTGCATTCTGCGAAGAACGATATCCGCTCTAAGATCATGCCGATCAATGATTCCAATTCCCTTGAGGATTTGGAGGAAGCCTTGAAATATTTTTATGATAAGACGGGTACTCGAGTAACTTATGAGTACTGTATCTTTAAGGATGTCAACGATAGTATAGATGATGCAAAGGCTTTAGTAGAGTTCAGTCGTATCATCCCTGCTAAAGTCAATGTGATCGAATATAATCCCGTACCGGAGGCAGGTTTTGTTAATACTACCTCCATTCGGATGAACGCTTTTATCCAATATCTCGAATCGCAAAATGTGATTGTAAACGTTCGGCGAAGCCGCGGTAAAGATATAGACGGTGGTTGTGGCCAACTTGCCCTGCGCCATACAAAAGACAAAGTCTAGATATTTTTTAATTTTATTTATGTCCCCACACTTAGATCCTATCATCCTCGAGTCTATCCAAAATGATGTTGCCCTGATTGGGCCGCAGCTTAAAGTGATTTCTCAACGAGTGGTAGATGAGGCAATTTCAGAGTTCCCAATGTATATCGCAGCCCAAGAGATGGTTAATATTGGGCGAGCTATTTTTGACCGTGATACGATTGATTTGAACTGGTTTTTTAATGCGACAATATTAGAAGAATTTCTTCATCACGGTTTGATTTCCCAGACTAAGATGGCTGATTTTCGCCGAACCTTTGGTGATCCAAAAGAAACTGCCTGTATTTTTGTAATTACAGGCGAGGAGGGGCATTTTGTCTTTGTACCTTATGATGTAGATGGAATTGAAAAAAAATAAAATTTTTTAATTCCACCTTAGAAAAGAAGTGATTTAAATTAAAAAGTCAAAATGATTCATTTGGCCGAAATAATTAAATCCCATTTTAATTTGAAATAGCCACGATTTTGACATTTTTTAATTTGTTTTTAGGCTGGGCCATTTTATTGTTATGATATAAATGGGGTGTTGGAAATTGTTGCTAATCTGCCCTTTTCGTGGAACGATGTTTAGTCCCATATTTTTTAATTTCAATTTTTATTTTTTAATTGCGGTCAGCAAACCAGTATTACACTTTAACATGTTGAATTTTTAATTGTCGATTTTCGACCTGACATTTCCATGTCTTTTTATTAGGCCATAATTAAAATTTTTAAAACAGTTTACACGGTATGAGTAAAGTGAAACTTACTGAATTTCAACTACTTGATCTTATTGCTACATATGAGTCGAGTGTTTCTAAATTAAGATTTCAGATTAATGATTTTGAGACAACTCTTAAAACCTTGAAATCAGATTTAAAAGAAGTACGGGCTGCCGCAAAAGTGGCACCTAAAAAATCTGCTACCACTATAATTAAAAAAACCGCTTCTCCAGCGGCTAAAAAAGTGGCTACTCCAGCCGCTAAAAAGCCAGCTGGTCGTCGTGGTCGCCCTCGTAAGACACCAGTAGCAGTATCAGTTGCAACAAGCAAGACTGAAACTACTCCTAAAGCAGAAGCTCCTGTAGCTAAAAAGCCAGCTGGTCGTCGTGGCCGTCCTCGCAAAAATCCAATAAGTGCTACTGCTGCTAAAACTACCACCAATGGTGTAGTTAAGGCAAAAACTCCAGCGACAAAAACTACGGCTAAAGCAACTCCTAAAGCAACTCCTAAAGCAAAAACTCCTGTTAAAAAGACTCCAGCGAAAAAAACTGCGGCCAAAAAGGCAACAGCTAAGAAAGTAACTGCTAAGGATAATGAGAAAGGATATAAACTGTCTGATTGGGATCAACTAGTGTTCAATTCAGTAAAAACTGCGAATAGAGTATTGACTCGCTCTGAATTGGATACTTTGGTAAATAAAAGGGCGGGTAGCCTAAAAAAAGGTATGGAAATGAAACAGGTCAACGCTAAAGTTTCTAACGTACTGCACAAATTGACTAACAAAAGAAATGTCCTCAAAAAGGGTAAAACTCCTGAAAATAAAACGGGCTATATGGTAGTATAACCGCTTACTTAAAAGCGGCTACCGTTTATTTAAAAAATCTTGACTTCGTCGGTCGTGTTTCTCTCTTTAGAGATGCACGACCGATTTTTTATTGCTATACCATGAAAACTTTTGCTTCCCTGCCGGAAGACTTCCTGCATTTTGTGTGGCGTACGAGACAATACGAGCCTTTGACCTTGCTTACAACCGATGGGCGAAAAGTTGAAGTCCGTAATCCAGGAGTTTGGAATCATGATCAAGGCCCAGACTTTTCGCATGCTCGGATCGTATTGGACGGACTGAGTTTGGCAGGAATGGTGGAAATACATATACGTACTAAAGACTGGTATCTACATAAGCATCATATCGATCCTCTTTATAATCAGACTGTTTTGCATATTGTCTTGAAAAGCGATGGTCGACAGGTCCTAAGGGAAGATGGAACTGCGATACCGGAAGTCGAAATCGAACCCTATCTCAAAGCGGTGGTGATCCGCCGCTATTTGCGACTCAAAGAGACTATCCATGGCGTTCCCTGCAAGGATCTCCTCCCTACGGTGCCAATGAGTTATAAACGCCGATGGGTGGAGCGTATGGCAGTCGAGCGAATGGAAATTAAAGCCCAATATTGGGAAAAACGATTGACTGAAACTGCTGGAGATTGGGCCCAAATTTGTTGGGAGGCTCTGCTTAAGCAAATGGGAGGTCCGGTCAATGGGCAAAGCTTTTTAGAGCTTGCCGAAAGAGTGCCATATAAAATAGTACAAAACTATAAATCTGATCCAGAAATCGGGGAAGCACTATTATTTGGTGCCTTGGGAATGCTAGATGGATCAGTTGAAGATGCCTATTTTATGCAATTGAAAAAGCATTGGGGATTTTATAGTGCCAAGCATAAATTAAAAAATCGAGCTCCGATTTTAATTAAGTTTTCGCGTATGCGTCCGGCAAATTTTCCGACGATTCGCATTTCGCAAGTGCTGGCTTTATTGGCTCATTATCAGGGCATAACAGATATGTTGTTGGAGCCAGGACAATTATTAGACTTACATAAGCAAATAGTCTGTTCCCCTTATTGGCAAAGCCATACTCGTTTTGGCGCAATAACAAGAACGAGTAAAAAAAAGCTCGGAAAAAACCACTTAGATAGTTTGTTACTCAATTTTGTAGCGCCGATTTCATTTTTATATCACCGTAGTCACGGAACGCTAAAGGCCGATCATTTTGAGCGTTATCTCAGCAGCATAAAATCTGAAAATAATCGCTATACTCGTCTGATGGAAGACTTAGAGTTTCCGAACGAAAATGCCTTCTTTTCGCAGGGGCTTTTACATTTGTATCGGAACTATTGTTTAGAGAAGCATTGTTTAGATTGTCAAATAGGGCAAAGCCTACTTGTTTCCTCTCCAAAAACAATCTAAATTCCCTCAGACACCCATAAATTGCCTTAAAATGCTATATTCATTTGTCCGGAATACCTTCCTGACATGCGCTACCGCAATATTGCTTTGTGCCTGCAATTCACAGCCTAACAGAGCTTTAGTGGTAAGTCAGGTGCAGGCCGCGGCCCAACTCGCAACAGTAGAGTACGTGGTCAGCAAAATTATCCTCGGCACTAAAGAAAAACGAGTTGTAGGACTTAAATTAAAAGATTCCGATTTTTTAGCTGAAACAGAAGCGCGGATTAAAGCCGGCATTGACTTGCAAAAGATCAAACAGGACGATATAAAAATAGAGGGCAAGCGTATTAGTATCCATCTCCCCGCAGTCGAAATTTTAAATTTTTCCTATCCTGCGGAGAACTTCAAAATCGATTTTAATTATTACGAAAGCAATCGCGCTAACCGTTTGACGCTAGATGATTTGGAGCGTTTTTATCGCATGGGTGAACTTGCGATTCGTCGTGATATGCAATTTTTAGGGATCGAAAAAACTGCCCAAAAACGTACCCGCGTGATGCTAGGTGGTTTACTCAAAGCGGCAGGTTATGATGAGGTTTATTTAGAGTTTGAACCTATGGATTATAGCCCCGCCGAAGCTTATCAAGAAGCTTGGGAAAACATCCGTAACATTATTTCTGGAAACTAAACACACACCCTAAACGAAAGTCCCATGTTTACAGATGAAATAAAATGGCTCATCGGTATGATTGTCGTGATAGCGGTATTAGCGCTTGGCGTCATCTTTTTAGTACCAAAAGGATTTTTTGGTAAGCTATTCAGTTCGGAAAAGGTAACCATCGCTGAATCACCATTGTCGATCAAAGAAATCAATGGGATCGGTGAATTGATCTCCGCGGAGTTTTATGGAGAAGTCATCCATCCGCTCGTACGTGGCAATAAAGCTGAAACCAATGACGATCTCGAGAAATATTACAATGCTCTCTATACCCAGATCCAGGAGCTTTATGAAGAAAATAATATCCCCAGAGGCTTATTTAATAAAAAACTAGACCCCAAAAGAGCTTGGAAAGAAACCCTGAATGATCTAGAGCACCTTCCGATTCATGAATCCGAAAATTTCCATGGACTCAAGCAAATTGCGAATATGGAGTTTAGCGATGATCTTGAATTTTGCAAATTTGTGCAAATTACCAATTGGGCTGCTTTCAGGCGTGATCCGGCGAGAGCCAGAGGGATAGATAATTTTTTTGCCAAGTCGCGTAGTGCAACAGCCTTACAGACTCGCGAAGCCCTTGAATTCGAATTGGAACTCACCTATCTCGGTCGTGGTTGGGTCAAAGCGGGTTATCGTTTAGGGAAGTTGACTGATGATCAACTTGTGCGTAGCAATGACACGCTGTTTATTTATGATGTCAATCCTGAGATCCTCAATGCCGATATCAATCCTTGGTTTATTCCCCCTAGTAAGGGCTACAAAAATGGTTCACCAGGCTTTGAATTATTGCGAGCACGGATTGATGGCAAAGATGTTGAGAAACTAGATACCGGCACTGGTGCTAATCGAGATAAGAAAAGGATACCTTTTTGGGCCATTGATGATGCCAAACGAGAAACTAAATTTGAACTACTGCAAGAAGCTTTTAAGCGCAATATTTTAGATTCAGCCCGCGTCTCCGCGGAACGCTCCCTCCTACAATTATTTCAATTAGTGGAGCCTGATAGTGCTTTAAAGCTACAAGCTGTAGAGTTGGTACCCACTAAGTTATATAGTTTTGGTCAAGCTCTTACCTCTGATGGTTATTGTCTTACTAGAGTAGATGTCGATAGTCTGACGACACGTTATGCTCGTGACACTCAAGCTTCCGAAAACGAAGAAGTATCGGTTGCGACACGTAAAGCCGAATGGAAAAAGTTCATCAAGGAATTAGATGGACTTTTATTATGCCGTCAAAATTTTTCAACCTGGTATGAGTTCAAGGAACAAGTATTGAACTAGGTGTGGGCGCAAAACTTGTGCTAAGTCTTTTATGTGTATTTCAACATCTTATTGTTAGTAGCAGAATATAACTTCTTCATAGACATGCAAATGTCTAAATCTTCTTATGTAAGAAAGCTCTGTTTTTGGTTAGGCGGAGTTTGTCCCTAATCATAACTATCCATTTATGGTATCGTAAGTAGCTGATGCATAGGCATCGCTCAATGATTGCGTATGTCAATGCTAAGCGATCTTTTGGCTATTTAGAAGGGAGGGTGAGTGATGTTTAATTTGGAAAAAATATATTTCCCGATGGATATATATATATGTAAGAAACATACAGGCAGAAGAATTTTATAATTATCGGGCCTCGGTTAAGTTTGTTTACGATCTACTTAATCAAAAAACATTTGGCCCAGATATGAAAAAATATACCCTAGCAGAGGTTAATTCTCTAGCCGAGAATCCTTTACAAGCGAACACTCAAACTGCACTATTCGATCAAGAAGGAAAAGAAATTGAGATCCCTGAAAGTGGGTCTTTAGGCTTATTAGCTTTAGGCTATACAGGGCTAATGCTTTGGCGCAATAAAAAGCGAGCAAATACACAACAAAGCAGTACGCTTGATACCTATTATTCATCTTTAACCCCATCTCAAGATGAAAGCAAATAAACCCAAAGTACTATTGATTGGATGGGATGCTGCCGATTGGAAAACCATCAATCCGTTGATGGATGCTGGTTATATGCCGACGCTTCAAAAAATGATGCAGCAAGGTTCTCATGGTAAGCTGGCTACCTTGGATCCACCGCTTTCTCCCATACTCTGGACCTCAATCGCAACAGGCAAACTGCCTTATAAACATGGGATTCATGGTTTCACTGAACCTAAGCCAGACGGAAGTGGCATTCGCCCGATCACCAATCTCAGTCGCAAAACCAAAGCATTTTGGAACATCCTCTCACAGGAAAATTTTAAGACTCATATCGTAGGATGGTGGCCAAGTCATCCAGCGGAGAAGATAAATGGAACGATGATTTCCAATTTTTATCAAAGAGCACCTTCTCTCAATATTAGAGATCCTTGGCCGCTGATGAAAGGAAGCGTTCATCCGGAGGAGAAAGCAGACTTCTACGCCAAACTTAGGGTCCATCCTGGCGAATTAACGGAGCAACATATCTTGCCATTCGTTCCCCGAGCAGGGGAAATAGACCAGAAAACAGACCGTCGCTTAGACTCACTAGCGCAGATAACCGCTGATTGTTCTACGATTCAAGCAGCCGCTACCCATATCCTTGAACATGAAGACTGGGATGTAACGGCTGTCTATTTCGACGCGATAGATCATTACTGTCATGGCTTTATGCGATATCATCCTCCTCGGAGGCCCCATATTGACGAAGCGGATTTTGATTTATATCAGTCAGTCGTGGCTGGTGGGTATCGATTCCATGATATGATGCTAGAGCGTTTGTGCAAGCTCGCTGGTCCAGATACTACCGTGATATTGATCTCAGATCATGGCTTTCACGCCGATCACCTTAGACCGATTTATTTGCCAGATGAGCCCGCTGGCCCAGCAGCAGAACACAGTCCTTATGGCATCATTTGTATGGCAGGGCCTGGTGTCGAAGCTGGTGTTCCTATCGTTGGGGCCAGTCTGCTCGATATTACACCTACTATACTCTCCTTATTGGGTTTACCAGTAGGCAAAGATATGGATGGTAAAGTGTTGACAAACGTTTTGAAAAACACTCAACTCCCTCCTCCTGTGCTTAGCTGGGATCAAATAGAAGGCGATAGTGGCATGCATGATAGCGATACGGTAATTGATGCTGAGATTGAAGCACAGGCTTTGGAGCAATTAGTCGCATTGGGTTATATCGAAGATCCGGCCAATCAGGGAGGTAATAGCGTACAAAAAACAATCAATGAAAACGAGTTTTACCTCGCCAAATCGTATCTGCACAATCAGCAGTTAGATGAAGCAGTCCAAATATTGAGCAAACTACATCAATCAGATCCCGAGCAGTATCGCTATGGTTTGCACCTGATTCATGCTTACATCCAACTCAATGAGTTGAAAGAAGCGCGAGCTATTTTTGAAGATTTACATGAATTATTGACAGACTCGATTGATGCAGCATCCATACATCTGCTCGAAGGAAAACTCTTATTAGCCGAAAATAAAACCTATAAAGCACTCAAGGTCTTCCGTCTTATTGAGAAAGAAGATAGTACAAAAGCGGGTTTGAATCTGCAATTAGGGCGTGCATTTTCGAAACTGAAGAAGTGGAATGATGCGCTCGCAGCATATAATCGAGAATTAGCAATCGATGCTGAAAGTGCCAGCGCTTGGCATGGAGTAGGCTTAGCGAAAATTTATTTAGATCAGCCACAAGCCGCTGCTGAAGCATTATTGCGTGCCATCGAATTGCAATACCATGTCCCTGAGCAGCATTACTATTTAGGAGTCGCACTCAATAAGTTAGAGCAATACGAAGTGGCGGCTGAAGCTTTTGCGACTTGTCTAAAGCTAGAGCCGACGATGAATCAGGCCAGACGTTGGTTGGCGCAAATTTATCGCGATAATTTAGATCAAGCAGACAAAGCGGATGCGATCTTGGCGTCGATCAATCATCATGTCAAGGGGACGATTACGATTGTTTCTGGCTTACCCCGTGCCGGAACGTCTATGATGATGCAGATGCTGCAAGCGGGTGGCATAGAGTTATATACTGATCAGCAAAGAGAAGCGGATGAGAGTAATCCTAAGGGCTACTATGAACATGAAGCGGTCAAAAGACTTAGCCGAGACAAAAGCTGGGTCGCCCATGCCGAAGGAAAAGCCTTAAAGGTGATCGCCCAACTGCTAAAATCCCTACCACTAAATTATCACTATAAGGTCATTTTCATGGAGCGGGACATACGCGAAATCGTTCAATCCCAGCAAAAAATGTTGGCTAGACTAGGGCAATTACCCGAAAATGTCATGCCCTATAATCTACATGATAATTTTGAAAAGACTGTAAAAGAGGTCAAAGCTTGGTGTAACACCCAATCTCATATTGAAGTTTGCTTTGTCGCCCATCAAGACGTGATCAATCAACCTTTTTTCACCGCATACACAGTGAATGAATTTTTAGGAGGCCAGCTAGCATTAGAGAAAATGACAGCAGTGGTCAATCCTGAGTTATACAGAGAACAGCAGCAATCACAAAATGAACTAAGATGAAATCAAAAAAAACTAGTCTTTCTCCTTCTTTCTTGAAATCTCTTGTAAACTATATGGCCGTAGGTGGTGCCATCGTCGGCAGTATCAACCAAGCCCAAGCTACTATCCAATATAGTACTTTGAGCGGTACGCCTATGGCCAATGCGACTGCCACTATCCCTACTCCCGGTGGAGGATCATTAAAAATTCGTAACCGCGGCGCCGTTATTAATTCTGTTGAGGGAGCAGGTAGTGCCTCCATCGCAGGATCTGGTGGTTGGCAAGTTAATAGACATGGCTCTGGCGTCAATGTGAGTACTGCTGCGGGAGTATTTAATGCTCCTTCATATCGTTCTCAATATCTAGGCTATGCAAGCTCTGGACAATTTCCCAATACCACCGGAGGGTTTATTGCCGTTCGTTTCAATAATGGCGGCTTGAAATTTGGTTGGATCAGAATCGATGTTGCAGCCAATGGTACATCATTTACACTTGTCGATTGGGCTTATCAGGATGATGGTACTGCTATTTCTACTGGAGATCTCCCACTCCCGATTGAGCTATATGCCTTTGATGCCCAATTGAAAAAAGGAGATGCGGTCTTGGAATGGACCAGCACCCGTGAAGAAAATTTTGATGGCTTCTCGATTGAACGGGCCGAAGAAGGAATCCCTTTTGCTGAAATCGAATGGATCGCTGGTCAAGGCAACTCAAATGAAGCGCAAGACTATCGATTCATTGACCAAGCAGCCATTGAGAATAAAAAATATTACTATCGCCTCAAGATGGTCGATTTAGATGGTAGTGCTGATTACTCTCCTATCGTAGAGCTTGCGACGAGCAATGTTGGTTTCACGATCAGTGAACCTTATCCCAATCCGGTAGTAGGGGAATCGTTTAGTATCGATATCCAAACCAAAACGGATGAAGAGGTCGCAATTCGACTTTTTTCAACTACTGGACAACTCATCTACGAAGGAGAAAAGCAACTAAACCCAGGCCTCAATAGTTTTGAGATTGCGATCCCGGAATTGGCCAGCGGGACTTATTTTGTCAAGGTCCAAGGTAGATATTATAGCAATTATCAGTCTATCATTGTTCAGTAATACAACTAATTGAATCTTGTAGATATCAAGATATTTTACGGCTAGAAGATGGAATGACTTATGGTTGACGTAACACCTGGTTATTCCATCTTTCTATTTCAGCTGCTTCGATCAAATTTCCGTCTAAGCTAAAAGAAATCAATTTTCGCAAATTGCGATAGGTATCTGGGATGTTACCTTCTAGCTGATTGTCGTTGAGGGCTAGGATTGTTAACTGATAAAGTTGCCCAAGAGCCGGTGGTAGTTCACCATTGAACTGATTGTTGCTGAGAAATAGATTTTCTAGAGAGATTAGCTCTCCGAGATAAGACGGTATCTCCCCCCAAAATTGATTATTGCTGAAATTGAGAAAGCGTAGTTGGGATAAGTGAGTAATGCCAAAAGGGATCTGACCGCCTAGATTGTTACCACTTAAGTCCAAATAATTGAGGGCGGTACATTGGACGAGCATCTCTGGAAATGAACCCATCAAAAAATTATTTCCCAATACCAGTCGTTGCAATTGAGTTAGCTGGGCAAGTTCTTCAGGTAGTTCGCCATGGAGGTTATTGTTTCCTAGCTCTATTGCAACCACTCTTTGCTCAGAGACGGTCACGCCTTCCCACTGAGCGACCTCTAGGCTTAACTCCCATTGCCTAGCCCAAGAGACTCCATTGGTTTGTTGATAGAGCTTAATGAGGGCTAGGGAGTCTGCCGGCAGAACGCTTTGCCCGATGGTGACGTTCGCCAAGGCGAGAAAAAATATGAAACTTAAAAATCGTAGCATAGCCCAACCTAATCAGTGGGGCGGAAATAAGCAATGGGATAATTTTGTCCAAAGGCGACTATTCACAAATTGCAATTTTGGCCCAGACTGCAAAATGATCAGAACTCCCTCCTTTTAATACCTTGGCTTCCAAGGGTTTTATGCCTTGCCCTAAAATGTAATCCAAAGTGATCACCGGAAAAGGGATGGCCGCTACATTGGGGAAAGTGCATCTCCATCCTTCCCCTTGCTTAGCAAATGCATCGACCCATTGATGTCGGATTTGGCGATAGAGACCTTCTATTTTCATCGTGTTGAGATCTCCGGCTATTACTTTGGGATGCTCCGGAAAATGCTCCCCAAGATAAGCCTCTAGCTGAGCCCATTGTGCTTCACGCTTGGCATAATTGTGCTTAAAAACCGAAATGACATCTAGATCGGGTTGTTCTACGATTTTAGCGGGAGAAGCCATATGGGCATTGATCATGACGATTTTTTTACCATCAATCAGCAGCTCACAAATCTGAAATATCGCTTGTGAACGTTCATTTTTGATCAAATGATGGGACAGAATGGGATAAGTAGAAAATATCCCAAAGCCATGAGTGCGGCGATCTAGGAAGGTCTTACGGTATTTATAGCGAGCGTAAACGCTAGGCTGCAATTTTGTATTCCATTCGGGAGTCAACTCTTGTACCATCAATACATCGGGCTTTGTGACCTTGATTTCGTTGATGATTTGTTGAGGGTACTGATTTTTGAAAAACAGATTGTAAGTAAGGACGTTGAGCTGTCTTTGCTCAACTGTTTCCCTGTCCCAATTTATCCGAGGAATATGATCGTAAGTCCAGCTCGCTAAAAGTAGGCCTCCTAATATCAAGAGGTATTTTTCTTGTTTTAATCTCTTCCTGGCTCTGGCAATCCAAAACTTAATTCCGATGAGAATGAGGAAAGGCCACAACAGGACTCCATAAACACTGCCTAGTAAATAGTGATTTTTACCCAATAGCATCATCACCCCCAGCAAGAGGAGGAGGAGGTTGGAGATAGATCCGAAATGCTTTTTCAATACTACAAATCAATTGTTGCTATGCGGACTAATTTTGTATTGCCCTGTTCGCGAATCATAATATCCTTGATATTTTTGATTGTTGAAAGTGAAGCTCAGTTGTTGAGGCTTTTTGCTGGCAGGTCTAGACCAACGTGGACTACTAGCGAGCGGTAGAGCAGGGGAGAGGCTGATGAGATCGAGTTGCGTTTCAAACCAGACTGTTTCGTATCTCTCGCTGAGAACGATGCCACTCAAGCCTCGCTCTTGGACGGGACGTACGGCTCCTGCCACGAAGATCAGCAGAGAGTCGGGCAAGCTTCTAGCAGCAACCGCAACGTTCGGCGCAGCCGCACAAAAAGACAAAAACTCCTCGGTGCTATTGACCGTTGTAAGGTTCCCGACTAGGGGTTGATGTAATATTTTGCCACTACTGATTTGTACTTTTTGATCACTCCCATAGGCATATTGACTCATGATACCGCCGCTTCGTAAATCGCGAATTTGTACTTTGAGTGAGTCTTCTGAGGTCGCAAATTGGATGAGTAAATCTTGCCAGAGCAAGGAGTTGCTTTTATAATGAGTAGGGTTGTCGCCAAGTGTGGGGCTGGGAAAGCTACGTTCGGCTTGCCGGCCACTAGGAAGGTCTACCTCTACGATATAAGTCTGATCGGCTTCGTCAAGGCTTAGATACAGATAGGGGCCATACTGATACATCTTGCCTGCTTGCCAAGTATGCGCCAACTCTATGGTTGAGTCAGGGTGTATGGTTGAAAGTTGATAATCTACTTTTTCGGCAAAATCAATGCGTTCTAATGTGATCTCCTCGGTTTCAAATTGACCTCCATCCTCAAATTTACAGACTCTGACGACATTACTATTACGAGGCATACGCACGATATGCAAGGTGCCCTGATAGGTAAAAGCGCCGGCATGCAAATGAGTACGACGTTCCCGCAGGTCTAGGCGATATTGCTCCGAACTACCGTCCCGCTTAGAAACGGAGTAGGCTTGATACTCGCCCGTGGAGAGGTCGAGATAGTAGAAATGAAGGGCATTAGCTTTATTGGTAAAGCCTAGTGGATGCAAATTGGGGTTTTGAGGCAGATTGTCGAGCGTATAAGACTGACGCAAAGCCATATTGGGATCAAGCAAAAAAATACGGGCTTGCCCTTTTTCCTGAAAGAGCAAGGTTACGCCTTGGGCATCAGTAAAGGAATAAGCTTTGGCGTTGCGGCCCAACTCAGTATCAATTTCGGTAAGGGGTTGAACTTGGGCATTGACTGATAGGATACAAATCGTCAGGCTTAGAGCCAAAAAAAGATAGCGTAGCATGTGCATGAGGGAAGATTTGTAAGGATAACGAAAAACACCTCCCAAGACTTATGTCTGAGAGGTGTTTTTTATTAGGTATAAGTATCGTCGTTGTGTTAGAAATCTCCGAAACTTTTGTTAGGCTTTGGAGGCTTTTCCTTTTTTGGAGCTTCTTCTTCAGCCTTCGGAGGGCTTTCTGTTTTTGCTTCAGGGGGTTCGATGGCCGGTTTTTCGGGTATTTCGATCCCCATTTCGCGTTTCATTTGTGTAACCAGATCTTCGGCTGCCAGTTTTTGCATTTTTGCTTCACTGGCTAGTCTATCTAGTTCACGAGAAGTTTCGGAAGCTTCTTCGAGCATTATGTCGAGCTTGGCTTCTCCTAGGGCAGAACCAGAGTTGAGTTTCTCGATCCAATCATCTGTATCATCATCGAGGCTACCGACGATGTCAGAGATTGTATTATTGAGCTTTTGACTCCGTTTGAGACCTTCTGCTTTTTCGATAAAGTCCTTGCGTAGAAGAAGGTCCTTTTTGTATTGGGCCTTCATCTGCTCTTTGAGGAGTTTACGTTTCTCTTCTCCAGTCATAAGATAAATGGTTGAATGATTGAATTCAACAATTATTAAGCCGTTTCTTTGTCGCCTAGATCGAGATCAAGGTCGTCAGGTAGATCGGTAACAGGAGAGTCAAGGCCCATTTCCACTTTGAACTGTTTTACAAGTTCAGAGGCGCGGATATTTTCGGCTTCTTCTTCCAGTTTGTAAGTATCAGTATCGACAGAATCAAGCGCCATTTCCATACGAGCTTCGTTTTTGGCGGTTTCTTCGTTGACACGATTGAGCATTTCGTCGTGCGTAGCATCAATGCCCGCGACTTCAAATGACTCCATTGTATCGGCGATTTTAGACTGCCACTTGGCACGTTCGTGTGCACGGAGTGCTTCTTTAGCTTCGGCGATCTTTTGCTCGCGTTGCTTCATAAACACTTTTTTGACTTCAAGCGACTTTTTGTAAGCCCTACTTGCGGTCTCAAACTGCTCTTTGGTTTGGAGCATATGAGATTTGATCGACTCAAGACGGAGCGCGTAGTTTTGAGCGATGTCATCACGACCATGTTGGATGGCTGCTTTCATTTTGGAAACGAGGTCGCGATACTCGCGCTTATACTTTTCCAGTTCTCTTTCGAGCAGCGTAACGCTAGCCTTCACGGTAGCGATATTTTCGTTCATTTGGGGAATCTGGTCGTTCAGTTCCCTAATATTCTGTTCGAGGATCAGTTTCGGGTCTTCGATAGAGGTCACAAGTCCCCCGAAAATGGACTTCATGGCGCGTACAAATCTCTTCCACATAGGATTTACCAGTTATAAATAGATAGCGAACTAATGATAGGTATTGGACCGTAAGGGTTTGAATTCAATGTAATTTAAAATTTTCTGAATCAATTCCCACAATTGGGGAGTTCTTCCATTACGGAATCAAGCTGCCTCAGGTTGAGTCTGAGCGCTTTTTTGTCTTATCTCTAGTTGCAGTTGTAAAAATCGAAAATATTTTTTGCTTGTAAAATGGCCTTCATATTTCTTCAGCATCTCTTGAGCGAACACAAATTTGCTGTCCAAAAGCATTCCGAAAATCTCACGAGTCATGTATACATCCTTAGGACCTGCGAGTAATTGCTCATCAGCTATTTGTAGACAACTACGATGCCAAGCCTCATAATTAGGATTATCAGCTGGCGGAGGATTCGGTGGAATGCCTACTAACTCCTGTAAGTAGATGTTAAGATATAGGTAATAATGATGTGAAAACATCGCCGATTGATTGTTGATCAAAACCTGATCGAAGAGGGAAGTGTCAACATCTCGGTTGTAGGCTTGCGAGCGTTTGAGAAATGCTTTCTGATAGAGGATGTCATTTTTTTCAAATTTGACAAACCACTCAGGTAGAGTAGTGAAAACTTCTTGCTCTGTCAAAAAAGCTAATTCGTGCGCTGCCATCGAATCGAGCTTGGCGGTATAAATTTCAAACTCGGTCTCTGCGATCAACTTACGATTGCTGCGAACTTGTACCTGTTTAAAACGTTTATATTTTTTTCGGAGATACCGACAGATTTTTGCGTTGTCCCCAGCAAAACGAATATTATTGGGTCTATCAAGACTGTCTAAACGTAGGATCATTTCTGAAGTGGAATCCCCTGGAACGAGAAAAACTTCCACCGCTTGATCGTTGATATAGAGGGTTGCTGGTCGAGGACTATTGACGCTGAAATCCATACGCCATTGACCGGCCTGTATTTTGGCTGATTCGACGTATTCTCGTTTACCCTGCAGGATATTTTGGTATTGCCCATAAACTTCGAGTTCTGCGGAGCTATCCTCTGCAATAATCCAAACCACTGCAGGTTGGTAAAAATCATAAGAAGGCTGTGGCTTTTGACGATGCTCAGCATGATAGGTGAGACCATAGACCAAAGCAGCTACGGTCAACATCAAGATAATGGGCATGAAACGTATATTCATGATACTAACTTCTTATGATACCGTGCATACGTAAGCTGAGGGCTGTGAAAATCATTTGCGGATTGCCATTGCCGCTAAGCGAACGCCTACTTTTTTCTAATTCTTCTGCCATGCGGGAGACTTTCTCAGGATCGACTATTTGAGAAAATTTTTCTTGAAAAGCTCTTTCTTTTTGAGTCGCCAAGGCTAAACTCGGAGTTTGGAGGTGAAAGAGGAGCGAATCACGTATCTTTTTTATAGCCACTTGCAGGAATAGCTTCTGAAACTCTTTACTCTCTTTGAAAATGGTTTCAGTCTGAGCGAGGATTTTGGCATAATCTCCGGTATAAATCGCGCGCATCCATTCAGCATAAGTAGAGCTGATCGTTTGACTGCTTTCAGAGAGAAATTCTTTGGCGTTGCCGATACTACCTTCACTGATCGCGGCGATTTCCTCTGCTGCGTCGCTTTTGACATCCTTATTCAATAGATAATTTTGAATATCTGGAGTAGGGATACGATGCAATGGAATCCGTTGACAGCGTGAGTTGATCGTGGTCAATAAACGACTTGGATCACTACAAGTCATGATGATGAGTGTCTTGTCTGGCGGCTCTTCGAGCAACTTCAAAAAAGCATTGGCTCCTTCTCGATTGATAAGTTCGGCTTGCCAGACGATCACTACTTTATATTTAGCTTCAAAGGCCTTCAAAAAGACATTGCGCTTTAGCTCTCTGATCTCATGTACGCTGATAAACAATTGTTTGCTTTCGCCACCGAGGGTGCGTTGCCACTGGGCAAAGCTAAAGTATGGGTCCTCTACAAACTTATCTCGAAACTGCCCAAAATAGTCTTGGGTGAGATAGCGTTTTCCCCCTTCGGTTTTAGAGATGATCGGCAATACAAAACGTAAATCAGGATGAATCGCTTTCCGGATCTTGATGCAACTCGAACATTTGCCGCAACTATCGTTTTCCGTAGGATTGAGGCAATTGACATATTGAGCGATCGCGTTGGCAAAGGCAAGTTTACCTACTCCGGCTGGGCCTGTGAGCATGATGGCATGAGCGAGGCGGTCATGTTGTAGGGCTTCTCTTACCCTTTGACCGGCAGCAGTTTGTCCGATGAGTTCCTGAAATTGCACGAGGCTAAATTACACAAAAATCAGTCGGTATTCCCCGTATTATTCGGTACTTTTATAAGTCTTGTTATTCCCCAACCATCAACTTAATGCGGATTTATACTCTTATATTTTTGAGTTTATTTTGTTTCTGTACATTTAGTCAGGCCCAAACGGAAGAAGAATGGAAAGAATGGGAAAGGCTGTTTGATGATATTGATGAAGGGGGAAATAGCGGCCCAATTGACGGAGAAGTAGGTCTTCTCATTGGCAAAAAGTCCTTTGACGCCAGCATGAAGCGGCAATTAGAGTACTACGGCAACTACAAAGGCTTGGGATTAGATGTCGGCGGATATTTTCAGAAAAAAATCGTAGGGAGCTTCTCCATGCGATTTTCTCTAATCTATAGTCAGTTTCAAATCCAGGGACAAGCGACGCTCTTGGACAGCATTTCTGATATAGACATCAATATGGGCTTGCTCCGTTTTCCAATTTATGCTGTCTTTACAATTGGACAAAAAAGAATCCAGCCAGAACTCTTTTTTGGCTTCAATATGGGGCATTTGATCCGTAAAAAAGGATTTATCACCTACCGTAACGAAAATTTATTGCCTGAATATTGGGCCAGTACGATCACCTCAGGACTCGTAGGCGGACTCAATATCCAGGCAAAATTAGGCGAAAAATGTATCCTCAAAGTGGGGGGAGAGTTTAGTTTAATTGCCCTCAACCCTTTTGATCGTATTAGTGCCCTGCACCTAAACGTGTCTATGGGCTATCGTTTGTGATTTACGATTAACAACCGCAATCTCGTTTTTCTAATTCTGATTTGGCCGCTTTTTCTCCTAAACCGGAAGCTCTTTTGAGATCTTCGCAACTGCCCTCCTCGTCTCCTAATTCAGATTTGATCAAAGCGCGCTCGAATAAAATGGATTCGTCATTAGGATAGAGTTCTAAGGAAGAATTATAATCTTCTAGTGCGCCAGCATAATCTCCGAGTTCCGCTTTAGCGGCAGCCCTTGAATCCATTGCCGAAGCTCTAAGAGGTGCTATTTCCAAAGCCTTGGTATAATCGGTAAGTGCTTCATTGACTTTGTTCATATCCATGAGGAGATCCCCTCGCTCTTGATAGTTTTCGGGTGCATCTTCTTCAATCTCAATCGTATAACTGAAATCTTTATAAGCTGAGTCATACATGCCAAGGCCTTTGTAGGAGATGGCACGATTGAAATAATGGGCAGGGTCCTCATCTTCGATTGCGATAGCTTTGTTGAAGTCATCAATCGCTTTGCGATGCTCATCTAGTCTTGCGAATGTAAGGCCACGATAGTTATAAATATCTTCATCATCCGTTCCTCCCATTTGGACAGCAGTGTTGAAACTTACTAACGCACTATCATACATATCCTGAGTCAAAAAGAGGCGTCCAAGATTATAAAAAGCATATAGGTTTTCAGGATCGACTTTAAAGCCTTCTCGATAACTAGTCGCTGCCTCTTCGTATTCTTCAAGGTCAGAGAGAATATGACCTTTTACTTGATAAGCTACCCCATCTGTGGGATCTAACTCGATCGAACGTTCAATATCTGCCAGGGCGCTCGTCTCGTCTCCAATCGTATTTTTTGTATTGGCAAGGTTTAAGTAGCCGATCGCATAATCATCATCTGCCAATTCGATGGCTCTTTTGAAGTCAGCGATAGCGCCATAATAATCGCCTAATAATCGCCTGACATGGCCACGATTATTAAAAACAATCACAGAACCAGAACTCATATTCATTGCCTTAGTATAAGCACCTTCTGCTTTGCGTAGCTCACCTTCTGCAAGGTAGTTTTCGCCCTCATCAAACCATTCTTGGGCTGATTTTTCAGTCCCTTCCATACGAGATTGGAGGGTGATGAAAGCAGGGCAATTACTACGAAGATCTTTGTTGACTAGCTGGCCGATCTCAGCAATAGCATCTTGGTCCCCCTCAGCTATAACACTGCCAAAAGTTTTGACCAAGGCTTTGATATTATTCTCTACGGCAGCGTTGACGCATCTTCCGATTACTTCTTGAATGATATCTTCATCACGCTCCATTTTAAATTCGGTCAAGCAATCACAGGTTTGCCCTGCGATTTTTTTGATCACTTTTTGAGCTTGTGCTGGGATCGAAAAGGCGAATAGCAAACTGAAGGTGAGAAACGAAATATATCGCATGTTTAAATTTTTGATTAAAATGATTAATGTGTTTTCAAAAGCATATTAAGAATTTTGTGTAGGAATCCCCGAAAATTATTTTCTTATGGTATGAAAAGAATTTGGATACTACTACCGTTTTTGATCGCCTTGGCGAACGCTTGGGCTCAAGATCAGACACTCACGCTTTACCCAGAAGGGATTCCCTGTGAAAATGAACTAGTAGAGGAGGCAAATGTTGGCAAAGACAATAAGTTGCGTATCAGTAAAGTTCATGAACCCATTTTAGACGTTTATTTGCCAGATTCTGCCAATGGGACCTCGGTTATCATTTGCCCCGGTGGCGGCTACACCATCCTAGCTTGGCACTGGGAAGGGAGTAGTATCGCAAAGTGGTTCAATGAGAGAGGGATTACCGCTTTTGTGTTGAAATATCGTCTCCCGCATTGGGAGAGTGAAGAGTGTCGTTCAGAAGTTGCCTTGATGGATGCGCAAAGAGCGATGCGTTTGGTGCGTTCGAAGGCAACAGAAATGGTGCTTGATCCCGATAAAGTTGGGATTATGGGCTTTTCGGCGGGCGGTCATTTAGCCTCAACTTTAGCGACTCATTTTGATCGAGGAGATAAGGATGCACCACTAGCCGTGGAACGCGAAAGTTGTCGTCCTGATTTTGCCATCTTGATGTACCCAGTGGTCAGTTTTGACCCTACGATAGCGCATATGGGTTCTCGCAACAATTTGCTTGGTAAAGAGACTTCGGCTGAAGAAGAACTATACTACTCCAACGAAAAGCAAGTAACGGCCCAAACGCCTCCTACCATATTGATCCATGCCGATAATGACAAATCCGTTGTACCCGAAAATAGCGTTGCCTTTTATCTTGCGTTACGCAAATACGGGATCCCTGCGGCACTACATATCTTTACTTTAGGCGGGCACGGTTTCTCGTTTGGCGAAGGCAAAGGAGCCGTAGAAATGTGGCCACAGGTCTGCGAGGCTTGGTTGAAAGAGAGAGGCGTACTGTAGTTAGGTTTTTACTGCTTCGCAGAACGCTAAAACTGAGCGTTCCGCGCAGCAGCAGGAAAAAATAGATCAGCGCAAAGACAATACCTTTGCCCCAATCAAGATCAACAAAAAACCGACTCCCAAACAGGAGTCGGCCTTTATCAAATTATGAAAACCATTTAGTTGCAGAGATCGCCATCTGCATTGTTGAAAAATGTATTGTTGGACTCGGTCAAATTGCTACCAGATCTGACGAATATACCGCAACCTCCGCTTTCATTGAAAAGGGAATTGCTTACCGTCATCTGTCCACCCTTGAGGATCAGTCCTGCCTTGTCATTACAGCAGTAGACATAATTGCTACCTGCATTGGCGACGGTTACATAGTCAAATTCGTTAGCACTAGAGTTGGTCTCTACATGGACACCTCTCCAATACCCTTGGCTACTTTCGGACCCGCGGAAGACGATTCGGGCACTGGATGTACCGATTGCATTGATACTTCCTTGGTCATAGATGCCAATACCTGCCTCTGCGCCAAAAACGATCTCCGTGCCTGGCTCAATGGTCAATGGTTGCTTCACATCGATTACTGCTGTAGTCTCTATTAGATAAGGAACATTTGTTTTTTTCCAGTTAGTAACATTGTCAATCGCACCGTCAAAAATCTGGATAAAGTCAGCAGTATTACCCGTGAAATCAGATTCTACCCCATCTAGTTCGGCAGCTCTTTCGGGCGCTATATAAAGCGGAGATTCATTGTGAGTTGTGATAGTATTGCTTGAAAAACTACGTAGCTCTGCAGCATCATTGGCATATAGTCCATATTCTGAACCATTGCTGATGTTTGAATTGGCAATACTCAATTTGCCCCCTTTTAGGAAAACCGAGGCTTTGATGTTGCAGCAATACACATAATCGCTACCCGCATCGGATATATTGACATACTGGAAGTCATTGTTCAAGCTAGTGGTCTCGATATGGATCCCTCGCCAGTAGCCAGCGACGGCTTCTCTACCACGGATCGAAACGGGATTGCTGCTAGTACCTAGAATCTTGAGAGAACCGCTATCATAGACGCCTAGGCCACCGTTTTCGTTCATGACTAACTCTGCGCCTGCTTCGATCGTCATTGCTTCAATAATATCGATCACCCTGCCATCAAAAAGATAAGGTACATTGTTGGCTGGAACAGAGATCGCTTCATCGACGTTTCCGTCTAGCACTCTGATGAAGTCTTTATCATTGCCGCTATAGTCAGAACCGCTGCCATCTAAATATTGCATCAACACGGGAGCTATTGCTAGAGGCTCAGCTTTGTGAGTAGTGATGGTTACATTTTCATAAGTAGGAAGCTGCACACTAGAATTAGCATAAATACCATGGTTTTCGCCATCTGTAATGGTAACGTCTTTGAAAGCCATTTTGCCACCCTTGAGAAACACACTGGCTATTTCATTACAGCAATAAACGTAGTTTGAACCCGCATTTTTGATGGTGATACTTTCAAGACGATTGCTGATAGAGTTGGTCTCAACGTGGATTCCTCTCCAGTAACCTGATACGTTTTGGGTACCTCGCAATATGATAGGCTTATCAGTAGTGCCGACAGCGCTGATGGTTCCTTGGTCATAGACACCAATCCCTGCGTTTTCTTCAAACTCGATTACAGTACCAGGCTCAATCGTTAGCGCAGCTTTAATATCAAGTACACAACCATTGGGGACGATATAATCTACGTCTGCTGGACCATTGGTCAAGGTACGATCGACACCAAAGCTATTACAATCAAGCGTTTCACCGACGGTGGGTACAATACTTCCATCATCGCGAACCCATTTTTGAGCGTTTCCAGCACCGGAGCTTCCTACGGTTATGCTAATCTCATCTTCATTGACCAAAGTGATAACCGCATCATAATAGTTATAATCGCTACCGAGTTCTTGGTATGGATAGACATCTTTTTCGTCTCCAGCTGTAATCAAATCCCACTTAGTATCTCCTACGACAAAACCACTACCTGCTTTGTCAGTGATCGTCCCGGTCGTGCCTGACATACGAATCGTCATAAAATCAGAGCCTGGATTGTTGCTTTCTACTCTGATCCAATCTCCTTCTAACTTAGATATATCAGCTGTCTTGCCAATACCACCGAAGCTATCACAACCTGCGATAAACAAGCCCAGGGCAATCGCCTGGATCCAAAATAAAGATTTTAATTTTTTCATGATAAATGAGGCGTTTTTGAAAATGGTTTGGTTCATTTTTTTGATAAACAGAATTCCAATACGCCTATGGGTACATCTCACAAACAAAAGGTAAACAGAGATAACTAAGTTTTTTTTGTCAGCTGTTTGACACTGCTAAGATTTAGAGGTCGATTGTGATACAATTGTGATATCCTGCCCGTACCTATGTACAAATACTAAAATCATGCGTCTCTCAATCTTTTTTGTAGCTATCCTTAGTCTCCTCGCCAGCTGTATCGGTGATGACATCCTCGAAGATGCAGTCGCCGAAGAAATCAAGATTACCGACCGAGTGGATACACTTGGCCTCAATGATACTTATCAATTTTTAGCCCGCTATACAGATCAGATTGGGCGAGTTCGCGATGCGAACGTGCAGTGGAATAGTTCCGCGCCAACGATCCTCTCTATCGAGCCTGATGGAAAAGCTACGGGAGTCAGTGTCGGTGAAGCGACCGTCTATGTAGAACTGAGTGAAGCAGGCTCACCTATATTACAAGACTCGACCAAAGTCATGGTAGGGAGCAAAACTGTCGAGCCTCCCGTTGAAAGTCGGGTAGGTGTAATCGAAACGACCAGTTTTTATGAGCTCGAAGGAGATTTTGAGATTACGGTTGATAGTGAAGGTCTCATCATCAAAGTCGCAGATAACTATAAAGCGAGTTCCACCTTGCCGGGATTGTATATCTATCTCAGCAATAATCCCAACTCGATCAGTGATGCTGTAGAAGTGAGCAAGGTATCTGTCTTTTCAGGAGCTCACGAATACGAAGTTTCTGGGGTCGGGATCAACGACTTTGACTATGTCCTGTATTACTGTAAGCCATTTAATGTCAAAGTAGGCGACGGCGAAATCATGTAGATCGTAAGATTAGTCCTGACTTGCTTCGCAGAACGCTTTTATCCCTCTTTAGCGACCTATTGTATAGATAGCCCTGAATAAAGGCGTATGCAATACGCCCCTACCAGAGAATCGTTCTGCGCAGCAACCCTATCAGAAAACCTCAAAACCATCCACTCAATCTCCAATCTTATCAATAATGAAAACTCAGCATATATTCCTCAGTTTATTTCTCTCACTAGTATTGACCCAAGCGTTCGCCGGAGGCGGCTGGCCACAAAAAAAAGGGGAAGGTTTCCTCAAAATCGGCCAATGGTGGGTCATCGCAGACAAGCACTATACTGATCAAGGACAGATCGACCCTAATCTTACTCAAGCGATCTTCAATACCAGTTTCTATGGCGAATATGGCTTGACCGATCGTTTGACGGCAGTCGCTTATGTGCCATTTTTTAGTCGCGCTTATAGCAATAATCTGATCTCAGGTACAACTGGTGAAGTGTTGATTCCCGGCGAAGCGATCAGTGGCTTTGGTGATACCGATATCGGCCTACAATACGGTCTATTTCGCAAGGGTTCTGTCTCTGTCAGTGCGCGTTTGATGTTGGGCCTCCCCTTGGGGAACGCTAGTGGTGGCTCTGCGGGCAATTTGCAGACTGGAGATGGCGAATTCAATCAACTCCTACAAATAGATGCAGGCACTGGCTTCAAGCTTGGTGGGCATTCCGCTTATGCGAACGCTTATGTTGGTTTTAACAATCGGACCAAAGGCTTCTCTGATGAAATCCGTTATGGGATCGAAGGCGGTGTGAGTTTTCTCGATCAGGATCGATTATTGTTGATTCTCCGCGTCTATGGCATCGAGTCTTTGCAAAACGGCACTCTTAGCGGTGAAGTCAATAGCACCAGCATCTTCGCCAACAATAGCGAACACCTCACTATCTCACCCGAGATCGCCTACCAATGGAATGACCAATGGGGCGTATCAGCGAGCTATGCTCAAGCAGTTAGAGGCAGTGTGATTTTTGCCAATCCTGCTTATAGTGTGGGGGTGTTTTTTAAGCTGAAATAACCCTCTTTCTAGACGCACTGCGTTTTTAAAACGCAGTGCGTCTGAAAACTAGCCAATTTTCCTTCATCTTCTTCTCGTTTTTAAGCTAGCGGTATCCATTTGTTAGTAAGCGGTAAGTAGGGGCAAATATTAGCTATCCAAATATTGAGCGCTACTGCTTATCTTGCATTATGCGCAAATTTCCCTTTCTACTGCTCTTATTGATTGCTTGCCAGCCAACTTCGCAAATCGCGAATAATCCCAATGACATCTTAAGCTTTGTTGATCCCTTTGTCGGTACTGGCGGGCACGGTCATACGATACCGGGTGCTTCTGTGCCTTTTGGCATGGTCCAACTGAGTCCTGATACGCATCTCGATGGTTGGGATGCTTCGGGGGGTTACCACTATGATGATGAGCAGATTTATGGCTTTTCGCATACGCATCTGAGTGGTACGGGCATTGGAGATATGGGGGATATTTTGGTGCTGCCGTATCGGGGTGAAATTCCTGTAGAGACGCAAAATCTTGCGTCTCTACAGGGCACATTTGACCACAAAAATGAATCGGCCAGTCCCGGCTATTATCAAGTCCTACTCGACAACTATAAAGTCAATTGTGAGCTGACCGCTAGCACTAGAGTGGGGATGCATCGCTATACATTCCAAGGTTCGCAAACGCCCAAGATCATGCTTGATCTCGGGCACATTCTCCAAGCCAATTGGGGGCATAAATCCATCTATAGCGAACTAGAAATAATCGATGATCGCACTATTCGCGGAATGCGAATATCCTCCGGTTGGGCTTTTGATCATCCAGTGTACTTTTATGCCCGCTTCTCGGAACGATTTGAAGTAGAGGGGATTATGGAAGTGGACAATCTCAATACAGAGGGCGGTAATCAGTTTCAAAGCCCTGACCTCAAAGCCTTTCTAGCGTTCCCCGAAGGGAAAGAAATCCTCCTCAAAGTCGGTATCTCCGGTGTTAGTGAAGCAGGCGCTCAAGCCAATCTCGATGCAGAAATCACCGATTGGGACTTTGAAAAAGTACGCCAAGCAGCCGCTCAAAAATGGCGAGAGCAACTGAGCATCTTAGAGATCAAAAGCACGGACGAGAAGGTGATGAAAAACTTCTACACCTCGCTTTATCACTGCATGTTTGCGCCGCAAGTGTTTCAAGATGTTGATGGGCAGTATCGCGGTATGGATAAAGAGATTCATCAGGCTGCTCCGGGTTTCACCAACTATACTGTATTTTCGCTCTGGGATACCTTCCGAGCTTGGCATCCTCTCATGACTATTGTTGATCCAGATCGAGCCGGTAACCTCGCGCAATCATTGGTGCAAAAATATACCGATGGAGGCGTCCTTCCCAAGTGGCCGCTCGCTGCAAACTATACGGGTACGATGGTCGGTTATCCTGCCGTGTCTGTGTTGGCTGATGCGATGGCTAAAAATCTACCCGGACTTGATCATGACAAAGCCTTGGAGGCCGCGGTCTTTAGTTCGCAATACCATCCAGAAGTAATTGCCAAGATTCAGGAACCGCGTGCCGCTCAGCTTATGCCTAAGCATCTCGATTTCATCGAACGCTTGGGTTTTGTGCCGGGAGATTCTATATCGGGTTCGGTTTCCTATGGTTTGGAGTGTGCTTATTATGATTGGTGTATCGCGGAGATGGCGCGAAAACTTGGCCGTACTGATATCGAAACTACCTATCTCCGTCGCAGCCAATACTATAAAAAATATCTAGACCCCAAGACAGGGTTTATGCGCGGTAAAAATGGAGATGGCAGTTGGAAGACACCCTTTAGTCCTTACTTCTCTGACCATGAGCTTGGCGACTATATCGAAGGCAATGCTTGGCAATGGTCTTGGTTTGTGCCGCATGAGGTAGAAGGCTTGGCTGAGGGCATGGGGGGTAAGGCTGCTTTTGGCTCAAAGCTAGATTCATTATTCACTGCAGATTCTAAAGTAGAGGGTGAAAATGCTTCTGGGGACATCTCTGGCCTCATCGGTCAATATGCCCACGGCAATGAACCTAGCCATCATATTGCTTATCTCTATCATTGGGCGGGACAGCCTGAAAAGACGCAATTATACCTCGATCGCATTTTGCAAACACTCTATGAGCCCACGCCTGACGGTATCTCTGGTAATGAAGACTGCGGCGCGATGTCTGCTTGGTACGTTCTCAATGCGATGGGTTTTTACCAAGTTTGCCCCGGTGATCCGACTTACCGGATTGGTCGTCCGCTGATAGATGAAGTGAGTATTTCCTTGCCGGGAGACAAAGCGTTCCGTATCACGGTCCAAAACAATGCGCCCAATCATCCCTATATCGCGAGCGCCTCCCTCAATGGGGAGATACTTGAAGATTTGAGTTTTACGCATCGTCAGCTGATGGCGGGTGGGGAGTTGAAAATTTTGATGAGGGAATGATAATGTTTGCCCTTTTTCGCAAAAAGGGCAGCAAAAAACCGGCCCGTGCAAAGCCAACACTTCAATCCGACCCCCTAGTGCACGGCCCAAGCCAGCGCCTCAATTAATATTGCTCTATTGCAAGAGCGATTGGATTGTCAGCCACTAGGGAACAGGGGGAGGATTGCGCGGCAGCTTTGTGGCTGACTAGCTTTTTTTGTCCTTTTGTAGCAATGACAAAAGGACAAACTCATATTCAATAAATCTATGACAAATCTCCTTATCCGCCGTCTGAAAAGCGAAGAGAAATACTTCATGCGAGAGATGTTTTATGCCTCCTTTTTTGTGCCGGAGGGAGAGGACGCCTTCCCACCGGAAATTATTGATCGACCTGATCTCGCCAAGTACATTGCTGATTGGGGATCAGGGAAACATGATGTGTCGCTAGTCGCGGAACGTGAAAACGAACTCCTCGGATTAGTATGGGGGAGAAGTTTTTCGCTTGCCAATCAAGGCTATGGTTTTGTTGATGAAAACACGCCAGAAGTCGGAATCGCAATACGCGAACCATATCGAGGGCAAGGCCTCGGAACAGCATTATTGAAAGCAATACAAGCCAAATACCTAGAAAAAGGCGTTCGACGACTGTCGCTCTCTACTGATAAACGCAATGCTGCCAAGCGCTTGTATGAACGAGTGGGTTTTAAAATAGTCGCAGAGGAAGATACTGCATATACCATGCTTTGGCAGGGATAAGTGGAATGAACTTTGCGACGATAAAAGTCCTTAAGCTCATCTTCTATGCTCATCCGCAGAACGTTTTTTCTGCTTGCTTACCTTGTAATCTTTTCATCTTCTTTTGCTCAACAAGCTTGGTACGTCGATCCCGGCGGTGGCAATAGCCAAAATGGTTCTCTCGCTCTGCCTTGGCAAACCCTTGCATATGCTGCGACACAAGTTTCAGTAGGAGATACGATTGTACTCCGTGCTGGCAACTATACTGGCGATGTAACCATTGCGACAGACGATATTACGGTCATGTCCTATCCCGGCGAGTGGGCCGTAGTCAGTGCGCCGATCAATGATAGTAATCAAGGCTGGGCCTTATGGTTCAATGCAGCTGGTGGGAAAGTATATAATCTCGAATTGGTGGGAGGATATTATTACTGTATCAAAATCGAAGCGGGAAATGCAATTGTCAAAGGCTCCATTTTGCATGGTTCTGGTCGCGACTGTATCAAGATCGTCCCCAATGCTGACAACATCCTCATCGAGCAATGCGAAATCTATGATTCAGGCTTGCGCGATAATTCCAATGCCGAAGGCATCGACAATGTCAACGCAGATCAAATGGTGGTGCGTGGTTGCTATATCCACGACATCGCTACCAATGCGGTTTATGGCAAAGGCGGTGCCCGCAATTGCCTGATTGAAAACAATCTCATTATGGATTGTGGAGGCGGTATTCAATTGGGTTTCTTTACGGACTTACAATTTTTTGATCCGATCGAGAACCCTAATTATCACGGAAATATCGATGGCATCGTCCGCAACAATATCGTGCTCCGTACCGAAGGTCCGGGCATTGGTATGTTTGCGGCTTTGCGGCCAGTGGTGCTCAACAATACGCTCGTAGAGGTAGCCGAAAGTTCCCGAGGAGGGATACACTTTGAACCCGTCGAAAATGATGCGCAACTCCGCTATGTCGTAGATCCTATCGTGGTCAATAATGTGGTTACTCTTTCAAGCAATAGCTCGCGTACCGTAATTGAAGATCGTAATGGAGGCATGACGGGCAATATTGAACTCAATTACAATCGCTATCATGATGCCGATGGCAATCTGACGATAAGATATGGAGGAGGTCAGGTCAATTGGGTGCAATGGCAAGCAGCTGTTCCCGGTGGTGATCCCAATAGTAGTGTCGGCGATCCTTTATTGAATGCTAGTTTTAGACCTGCAGTAGGCAGTCCATTGATCGATCAAGGGCAGAGTCGGCCTGATTTAGTTTTGGATTACGACTATGAGACTCGATCAGGGATAATCGATATCGGAGCAGATGAGGTCAGCAGTATTTGTCCTGAACTGAGCGTTCCACCGATGGTGGGAACCATAGGAACTGGCCCTGTATGCAGCGGCGGAACTTTGCCAATCGAAGAAGAAAATGAAGAGTCTGAATGGGGCGCGACTCACTTCAAAATCTATCCCAACCCTAGTCAGGGGAGTGTTTGGATAGATCTGCCTGCGGAGAACGGGCAATTAGTTGTCTATGATTTGATGGGTTCGCAAATCGCGATTTCGCCTAGGAAACTCACTGCGACGCATTGGCAATTGGATGGATTACCCTCAGGCTATTTATTGGTCCGCTGGATCGATCCGCTGAGAAAACGAGTATATAGCAAACGAATTTGGGTGGATTGATTTATTAGAAATTCTGTTTCTTGCCGTCCATATCCCCATTGCATGGAACGCTCCCGTCTATCTCGTCTTGCGGCGATACTTACCTTTTTGCAGAGCAAAAAACTGATTACTGCTACTGAAATCGCCAAGCGGTTTGAGGTGAGTGTGCGTACCGTTTATCGAGATATTCGAGCTTTGGAGGCATCTGGTGTGCCGATTTATACGGAGGAGGGCAAAGGTTATTCTTTGGTGGAGGGCTATCGTATTCCTCCAGTCATGTTTACGGAGGACGAAGCGAATGCTTTGATCACGGCTGAGAGTTTGATCATCAGAAATAAAGATACTTCACTGGTCAAACATTATGTGGAAGCGATCACCAAGATCAAAGCGGTGCTGGGATATGAGGAAAAGGAGAAGGCCGATTTGCTCTCGCAACGCTTGGTCTTTATGCAAAATCTCAAGCTAGACTCGACCAGTGATTATTTGTTGTCTATCCAATCGGCAATTATCAATTTTCAGCGGATAGAGCTAAAGTATCTTTCGCTTTACAAGGACGAGTTGACGGAGCGTTCGGTGCAGCCGCTTGCCTTATATAGCACCCAAGAAAACTGGATCTTGATTGCCTATTGTGAGTTACGCGAGGCACAAAGAGAATTTAGACTCGATCAAATACAGGAGCTTCAGCTCAGCGAAGACCTTTTCGAGCCTCATGATTTTAGCCTGATTGAATATTTTTTGGGTCCTCAATAAGACCCCCTGACATACCCTTGACACAGCTCGGTTTTAGATTTGTTACATCAAAAAAAAATCATTATGCAAAACAAATCGATCGCAGCATTTCACCTCATCGGCATCGAAGCTCGTACCACCAATGAAAATGCACAAGCAGCTCAAGATATCGGTGCGCTCTGGCAACGATTGATGGGTGAAAACTTAATTCCGCAGATTCCGAATAAAACGGACGGAGCCATTTTGAGTATTTATACCGACTATGAATCAGATCATACTAAGCCCTATACAGTGGTATTAGGTTGTCGTGTGTCTAGTCTTGATGAAGTGCCAGCAGGCATGGTTGGGCGAAGCTTTGCAGGCGGAAACTATGATCATCGTGTTGCCAAAGGGAATCTGGATCAGGGAGTTGTCTATCAGGCTTGGCTAGATATCTGGGGCACTGACTTAGATCGATCCTATACGGCAGACTTTGAGGTTTACGGTGAGAATGCCCAAAATCGAGAAGCGGCGGAGGTGGATATATTTGTGGCTTTGAGGTAGGGGAGGGGGCGTCTGCTTCGCAGAACGCTCAAGCTAGTTCGTAGACAAATTATTAGCCACGTATTTAATTTCAAATATACAGGCACTCATTTTTATTTACGGAATCACTAATTAATGCCGATTTCCTTTATTTATAAAGGAAATCGGCATTTGATTCTGCATATTCTTTCATTTTTCTTATCCCGATTCTCATTTGACCTTTCCAAAATATTACCCCAAATAGCCAATGAAGAGGATAAGCAATTTTACTTTCCGAAATCAATGTATAAACCCAACGAACTTTTATTTTATTTTTGGCAACTTCTTCAAAAAACAGTTCACCCTGAAATTCTTTGAACCCTAGACTCCATTGGTAGAAGTCCGCAACTCCCCATTTCCAGTATTTATTTTCTTCTCTGCAATAGACCTCATCTAGCCCTATTTTGCCTCCTTGGGAAATAAGATTTTTTGCAGAGTGTGGTATTCTTTGTCCTCCGATTTTTCCCCAAGTGCTATCATCCGTAAACTTTTCCACTGCGGGTATAATACCGTAGCCAACTAAAAATTGGGTAGCATCTCCTAGAATAGGGGTTTTGAAGGCCCTTTCTATAGAGGAATTCATAATCGTTTCTACCGTTACTATGGTTTTCATAGATTGGATTGCATCAGAGTATAATTGGGGCTGTCATTCATTTTTGTGCCTAGTATGACTCCTTAACTTTTCCCTCGCTTGTTCTGATTACATGCGATATAAGCGTTCCGCGAAGCGGTAAGCAGATAGTATATAAATAAAACTGTCAGATTAGTTAGGGAGCTCACTACGCCCGATTATTCACGATTCTTCTCCTTGAGTTTCTTCATGTTTAGAAAAATCAAACCAATTCCAACAATTGAACCTGAGATTCCGATTAAATAATTGTTCTCTAGTGTTAATAATATTCCACTAATGACAGTTATGATTCCAAGTCCTATAAATAGCTTTTCTGAGCGTGTGTTCGTGTTTTCCATTCAGCCTAATTGTAAAAATTGAATTTACTTTTTGTCAGCATTCTAATTTAGAATCTTTTTACAATTGCTTCTTGGAAAGAATGATTTAATTTTTTTATGCTTGTAAATAAGCAAGAAACCTAAGTTTTAAGAGACTTGCGTGCCTGAAAACTTATGATGCCTCCTAATAGCAGGAATATGAGGATACCCCCAACCCAAAAATACCATGTGCTAGATTGAATCATCAATGGCTCCGCAGAACCCGTCAATACAAAAGCTGCCCAATAATGAGGATGGATAGCATGGGGAGGAGCCTCTTTTAAATATGCGATTTTTGCTTTACGCAGCGCATCTGCTTTATTTTTACCAGCGAGTAAGGAGGGATAAAAGAGCTCATTGATGCGTTGACTGGCCGCGTCATCTGCCGTCCACAAAGTATTGATTACGCTTTTGCAACCTGCGAGACTAAAGGCTCTTGCTAGACTCATTACGCCTTCTCCCGCTTGAAATTTGCCGTAACCAGATTCGCAGGCACTCAAAACCACAAGGTCTGTTTTTAGAGACAAATAAGGAATTTCCCAGGCATATAAAGATTGCTCTGCTACTTGACTAAAAGCTAAATGAGCATGCATCGGATCTTCTGAATCTGCAAATCCATGCATTGCCAAATGTAAAATTTGATACTCTGCGGCTTGCTGAATGAAGCCTTCTTTGTGTGCGTCTTCGCCTAGAAGTAAACTACCATTTAGTTGTTGAGAAAGAGCTTTTACCTCTGCTTGATTATGCGTCAGGGCCAAATTGGCTTTATATGCAGGGGCAACACCAAGCCATTGTGCATTATAGTTTGTTGGAGTGTTGTCAGTTGGTGCAAAAAGCAAAGAAGCTGAGTAGGCATATTGGATGGCATAATCATGCAGTAGATAGGGATATTCCCGCCATTGGCGAACGCTTGATTCTGTAGTTAAGACTTGCTCTTTACTAGTCAATAATTCAAAAGGCAAATATCCAATTTGTCCATCAGGTATGACGATAAGTTCCGCGAAGCGGGCCTCATCAAGATAGGGGCCTAGCAACTGCTGGTAAATCTTGCTACTCAGGCTCGAAAAACTGGCGAAAGCATCTAGACTGGGCTCACGTACGAATAACTGCTCATATAAACTATCTAAGTGAGATTCTAGCGTTTTGGGGTCTGAGGCTAATTTTTGAAAACTCACTGAGTCCTGACTAATGGAGAATATATAATAGGCCTTTTCGGAACGGAAATACTCCAATAAAACTGCGTTAGGAGATAGCTGTTTTTGTAAACTGTCTAGTGCTAAAAGTTTGATTGGCGCTAAGGTTTGCTGATAATAATCAGGATATTCGATCTTGAGATTGGCCTGCCAGCGATCATGGGCTTGTTGCCACGAAAATAATTGTTCTTTATAAGTTTCGGTCTTTCCTTTGACCTTGGCTTCGGCAGCCCAGAGTTTTTGTTGATAAAACTGTATTTCGCGCTCAATCTTTTGTCCTTCTTTCCAAATACTATCTGGCAACTGGGTCTGAATACGCGCTAATTGTTTTTGCTGATTTTCGTACAGCACAAAAGCTTTATTGGCTTCTGCGGCGGCAAAGGCTTGTTCAAAATATTTAGGATCGTGGGTGAGCCTATATTGTTGTTCGCAGAGACTAACAATACTGCCAAAAACTGAGGCGAATCGTCCCTCATTCCAAAAGTATTTAGCTTCTAAACTGTAAAAACTACTGCGGATAAATTGCACCAAATCGGCAGCTTCTTGATAATAGGCTAATGCTTTTTCGGGAGCATTATTTTGTTCCTGAGCTTCAGCTAAGGCTTTTAGAAGAGAAAACGCTTCGATTGGATGACGGTATGAGCCAGAAAGAAGAAGGTCATCTTCTGAGCGTTTCAGGATAGTAAGGCCTTGTTTATAAGCCTCAATTGCCTCCTGTAATTGCCCATTTTGTTGATATATTTGGCCAATTTGTCTGTGAAGATCCGCGATTTCGGCATGTTTGGGGCCGTATTTTTGTTCTCGTATAAGCTTGGCTTGATCGAGGAATAATAGTGCTGCAGCGTAATCTTTTTGCGATGAGGCTAAGCGTGCATTGAGGCCCAAGAAACGGGCTTGTTGCAAAGGCGTTGCAGTTTTTTGCAAGCCTTGAAACTGACGAGAATAAAAAGACACACTATCAGCTTGATTGAGGTGCAAAAAGGCATCTACAAGGCTCAGTATGACATCTAGTTTTTTGCGTTGATACTGTGCTTGCGACTGATTGTTGAGAAGGGTTTTGGCAGCATGGAAATATTGAATTGCGCTATCCGCT
This sequence comes from Bacteroidia bacterium, assembly GCA_045106675.1. Classification (GTDB taxonomy): domain Bacteria; phylum Bacteroidota; class Bacteroidia; order J057; family J057; genus JBCAWW01. The sequence continues at coordinate 1,827 of JBGCFA010000199.1, read as the reverse complement.
TGATTGAGTTCTCTGAAAGCACGACCAATCAAATGTTGACTGACTGCGCGTGAAAGGCCAGAATAAGTCGATTCATGCTCTGCTTTGATCCTCGCTGCCGTTTTATAGTATTGCAAGCCTTCATTGAAGTCGCCTCTTTTTTGATGATATCGTCCAAGATTACCATAACATTTGGCAAGATGAATCGGATTGGGTTTCGCTTGTGCCTCCAACATTGTGATGGTTTGGCGCATGATGGAAGCCGCCATTTCATAATCACCTTTGATATAATGATAAGTGCCTAAATTATTGGTGGCAGCAATAAAAATCGTTTCTCTTGGGCTGAGATATTTGATGGCGATTTCAAAGGCTTTTTGGGCATACTCTTCCATCATCTCATAAGCCTGACGCTTATAAAAGATATTATTGAGAATACAGCTGCTCTTGACATACAAATTCCAGTTCTTTTCCGTCTCTGCCATCGGTATCACAGCCTGATAATACTTCATCGCACTATCAGGCTGTTGTTCAAATAAATCTTCCGCCATTTGGAACAAATGCTCTGATTGGGCTACCGTATTTTTGGTATTTGTAGCCATCTGCGCCCAAATTTCTGCCGAAAAAGTAGTCAACATGAAGAATACAAAAAGTTTTCGCATACCAAAATTTACTGCTTATGTATGGCTTTTGCTACTTGTACATGACCATAATTTAGTTGGATCCAATAAATTCCGTTCGCGAGATCTTTGAGATTAAATTTTAGTTTGCCTTTTTCTTGGGCTCCTTCGGAGAACGTTTGTACGATTCGCCCTTGAGCGTCGAAGATACGGATTTGAATGTTTTCAAATTGATCATCAAGCCCTAAACTATATTCCATTTGGAATACACCTTGATTAGGATTGGGAAACACTTCTACGGAAAGTGACTCTTCGAGTAATGCCTCTCGGAAAATCGACGAATAGTCAACGCAATCGCCTAATAAAGTTCTAAAATTACTACCATTATGCGCATGAAAACCATCCTTTAGTACAATTTCAGTTCCGCCAAAGTATGTCTGACTATTTCCCGATAAAATATTGATATCGCCAGCATTACCAGCAGCTTCAATAAACGTTTTTGCTCTTGCATAATCTCCTGAGGCTGGTAAGGGATCAGGATTAGGCATAGTCAACGAAACCGGAATTTTATCACATTCGCATTCACCTACTACAATACTAAAGCTCTGAGTATGAGTTTGTACCGGAATAGTACCATCTTCAGGGTAATTCACTAAAGTGGCTAATAATTCATATACTCTTGGGCTTTGAGCTGAAAAGCGTAGAGTATGGGGATTCATTGGATCGGAGAAATACTTATAGTACACTTCGTTTCCGATTGTTTTGGAGACTAGGGGATTCGAGGTGATGGTAAAATCAGATAGGAATTCTACTGTGCTTCCAGCAGGATACGGTACAGGAAATTCAGAAGGCTCAAAGAAATAATAATCTATGGGCTGTCCTGAAGCATATTCGAGTAGTGTCAATTGAATTTCAACAGGAGGAGAAGCATTGTAAGAACTTCCTAAACTATTTTTCCAAATGTTGACTTCAAAATCGATGGGAAACTCTACCATACCATGTTCATCAGGAAGTAGGCATCCATGAATTTGATTGTACTGTTGAATAGATTGCCTAAGCCCATCATCAGAGATTATATCATCTATTTCCACAAAGAAATGATCGTGTCTAGGAGTTGCTACTCCTCCAAAATCATCTCCACCTCCAGGCATTGTTGTCGGAGTCTGGGCTAAATCAATTTGTATCCTAGTACCATCGCCATATAGATGATACTCTTCTGGAGGAATAGCCC
>JBGCFA010000198.1:0-6056 GCA_045106675.1 Bacteroidia bacterium | reverse complement strand
AGTATCTTGCCTTGGGATGCCAGTATTGAGCCAAGTCCAGCTCGCCCCAAAATCATTGGATCTAAGGATGCCAGCCGTTCCCTGATCAAGGGTAGAACGATAGCCTGAAGACGCAAACAAAACATTGGGATCATTGGGGACCTGCTCTATGTCCCAGATCAAACTATCGAGCACTTGATTCCAGTTCGCGCCTCCATCAGCTGATTGCCAGATACCGTGAATGCCTGCGGCGAGTACGTTTTGGCTATTCGCAGGGTTGACAAATACTCGTCTCGTCAAGGAACCATCACGCTCGGTCTGGTCAAAAGTCAAACCCGTAGGCTGCCAACTCAGACCTCCATCAGTGGTTTTATAAACACCTAAGCCATAGTGTGTTTGTCGCTTACGAGCATCTAAATCTAGGCCCACTCCCATATAGGCGTAATCTCCTATCGAGATATACATGATGTCAGTATCATTGGGATCAAGCGCTATATCACTGATTCTCAGAACGGGTAGATCATCCGTTAGTGGTATCCAGCTTTGTCCACCATTGGTGGTTTTCCAGACGCCGCCTTGTGCTACTCCGACCCAAAAAGTAAGTGGATCAGTAGGGTGAAAAGTGACACAATTAAAACGTCCTATGCCGTGTTGAGAAGACGGATCAGGAGAGTCCGGCACTATATCAGGTCCAATCGGCGACCAATTGCCTGCTCGAGTTTGACTGAGACTTTGGCGACTTTTCCATTCTGCTACGCGAACGGCTTCAGTATACCAGATCGCAGGATCTACTGGATTGCCATCTGCTTGGAGGCGAGTAGCATGATGCTCTAGCCAACGTTGGTACCATTTCCAGCCTTTGACACTATCTGGATTGTGCTGCCAGAGCCAGTCGTCGAAACGGGCTTGACGTTCAGAGAAGTTTTGAAATTGAGCGTTCGGCTCAGCCGGCCGCATAAAAGTCTGAGCGTTCCCGACTAGGGTAATCGCAATGAAGCAGCTAAAGATGAATGTTCGCATGGTTTTTAAACAAAAGTTAAGAAAAATCATTTAAAAGCTAAGGGAAACCTACTGGCGTCTACCTACTTATATTATTTTGCTAATCCGTTGTCAATATGCGGAAAGACTTTGAGGTAAAGACGTTTAATGCGTATTTTTCCTATTAATCAAAACACCTATCCTTAATAAACTCCCTATGTTGAAGCGAATTTTACCTTTAATGTTTGTCTGCTGCTTAGCAACTACAGGCTGGGCTCAGACTACTGTGATGCTCAACTTCCAACACCAATTTGGTAACGACGAATTGACGATGGATGCTCCTTATACAGTCTCTGCTGGCTACGATCTCAAGATTCAGCGATTGGAGTATTATCTCTCTGAATTGGCAATCGTGCATGATGGCGGCCAAATCACAATGATTCCTAATATGTGGTTGTTGGTGAGTCCTGAGACAGATAGCGCTTACAATTTAGGTGTCTTCAATATCCAATCTATCGAAGCGATCAATTTTTCGATCGGAGTTGACCCTGCTGTAAATAATGCTGATCCAGCCTCTTATGCGGCAGGACATCCTTTAGCGCCCAGAAATCCTTCTATGCATTGGGGCTGGAATGCTGGCTACCGATTTGCCGCATTAGAGGGCTATGCTGGTACGGGTTTGGTATTCAATTATCAAATTCACGCATTAGGGAACGAAAACTACAATTCTAGTAGTGTTAGTTTTGATCCGATTGCTACTGGTGACAGCACTCAGCTGTATATCAAAGCAGATTATGAGATGATGTTTGAAAACATCGACGTCTCCGGCGGTATGATCGTACATGGTCCAGTTGGTGAGTCGGTTACCCTCTTGAGCGATATGGCTACTACTGTGTTTAGTGCAGGTGAGACTCCTTGGGCGACTGCGGTAGAGGCCGATTTCATCGGAACGCTGATACTCGCCCCTAATCCAACTACTGATCGTAGCTATCTCGAATATGATTTGCCTGCTGGTCATACTTACAATATGCAGTTGACTGATTTGTCTGGTCGTACGATTCAAGCTGAATCCATTGCAAATCTTCAAGGCCGCTTGGTACTGGATAACTTGCAAAGTGGACTTTACTTTGTCAATGTCTTTCAAGATGGTAAGCGCGTGAGTATGGACAAGCTAAGCGTGATTCGCTAGTGGCTCATGCGGAAAATCTATCTATTATCACTATGCATGATCTTGGCTTGTCAGCCAACTATCGTCGACCCCTCTGTCTTTGCGACAGGGCCATTGGTGATACCGAGTGATTTTCCTGCTATCGAATTTCCTGCAGACAATGCATTTACCGAGGAGCGCTGGTTATTGGGCAAGCAATTGTTTTATGACCAGCGCTTTTCTGTAGATCAAAGTGTGAGTTGTGCCAGTTGTCATCAGGCTCATTTAGCTTTTAGCGATGGCGAGCGGGTGAGTAGCGGCGTTGCCGAACGCTTGGGTGAGCGTAATGCACCTTCTCTAGCCAATATCGCTTATCATCCTTATTATACCAGAGAGGGCGGGGTTCCAAGCCTAGAGATGCAGGTCTTGGTACCGATCCAAGAGCATGTTGAGTTTGATTTTAATATCCTGCTAGTCGCAGAACGCTTGGCTCAGGATAGTAGCTATCAAAGCATGAGTCAGGCCGCTTATGATCGCGAAATGGATTTTTTTGTGATTACGCGCGCCTTGGCCACATTTGAGCGTTCGCTGATCAGCGGCAATAGTCTTTACGATTTAGACAATCGTGGAGTCGATGGCTACCGCTTATCTGCAAAAGCCAAAAGAGGCAAACAATTGTTTTTTAGTGAACGCACCGCCTGTGCTTCTTGCCATGGCGGCTTCAACTTTACTAACTATGCTTTTCAAAACAATGGGCTATATGAGGATTATCCTGATCCCGGACGTTTTCGTTTAACTAATCAAGAAGCTGATCGCGCCCTTTTCAAAGTAGCGAGTCTCCGCAATGTAGGCCTGACTGCGCCCTATATGCATGATGGAAGTATGGCGACTTTAGAGGCCGTCATTGAGCATTATAATGAAGGCGGCAAGGCACATCCGCACAAAAGCGAATTGATCAAACCTTTAGGCTTGAGTAAAGCCGAAAAAGCCGAGCTGCTTGCCTTTCTACACAGTCTTAGTGATCCGCAGTTTATTACCGATCCCAAGTTTTTGCCCTAATGAAAAAATATACCTTCTCCTATTATAGCTTTTTTGCTATCTGTGGCCTAATGCTAGCTTTTGCGGCTTGTCAAGATTTACCTCTTGAAGTACCTAAATCTAAAGAGCTTGCTATTTATGACTCGAGTCTCTATGAGCTGGATTATGGCTATTTCCCTACGCCCGATCTGCCGGGAGACAATCCTATTACCAATATGGGAGTCGAACTAGGGCGTATGTTGTTTTATGAAACCAAGCTCTCCAAGGACAATACCCAAAGCTGTGCGACTTGTCATGTTCAAAAGGACGGTTTTTCAGACCTGCGACAGTTTAGCGAAGGGGTAGAAGGTCAGTTGGGAGGACGTCAAGCAATGGCAATCTTCAATATGGCTTGGCACCAAGGTTTCTTTTGGGATGGGAGAGCGGCTACGCTACGCGATCAAGCCCTGATGCCCATACAAGACCCTTTGGAAATGAACGAAACGCTCGAAAATGTAGTCCAAAAACTCGAGGCTGAGAAGTTGTATACCGATCAATTTATCAGAGCCTTTGGCGATGATAAAGTAAGTGCAGATCGTGTTGCTTTGGCTTTGGAGCAGTTTATGTTGACGATTTATTCTTTTGATGCAAAATATGATAAGGTGCTGTTTGGCGAAGCCAGCTTTACAGAATCAGAGCAAAGGGGTCGTGATCTTTTTTTTACAGAGTTTGATCCCAATGGTACACAAAGAGGGGGCGAATGCTTTCATTGTCATGCTGGTTTTGGCTTTACCAACCATCAGTTTATGAACAATGGCTTAGATACCGAAGCTGGGATGACTGATCTCGGTTTTTTTGAGGTCAGCAACAATCCCGCTGACAAAGCCAAATTCAAAGTCCCTTCCTTGCGCAATATCGCTTTGACTGCACCCTACATGCATGATGGACGTTTTGCCACTTTAGAGGATGTCTTAGATCATTACAATACTGGTGTCAAATACTCACCTACTATAGATGATTTGATGCAATACAACCTCAATCCGGGCTTAGCTTTGACGGAACAAGAAAAGACCGACTTGATCGCCTTTATGCTTACGCTTACAGACGAAAGTTTTATGAATAACGAAGATTACGCAAGCCCGTTTTAAGGCTCTATACAATCCCATAATGAACCATTCGTACTTCCGGCGCCCAATCAAAAAGAGTATCCTGATTTAGGTCTAAGAAGCAGACTTTGGACTGATAACGATTATCAGGGTAAGGGATGCTTTGATCTTTGCAGAGGACATCTTCATAGCCAAAACCTTCTTTTTCGAGGATACTGACAGAGTGATGGCCCGCAAATCCGTAGAGGCATTTTACACCAATTTCTTTGGCGACAAAGATGGCTTTACTAGTCAGTAGACGAGCGAGAGTTGCTTTGGGCGCCTTCGGCGAACGCCATATCCCACTGATTTCAGCTTTGGGTTCTTTGCTGGATGTTTCAATGTAGGCATGGCCTTCCGGAAAAATCTTTTCTAAAACAGGCATCATCGGCATCGGATGTTCCTGACTGTGAATGTGGATGCGTACACCCCCCAAAAGCTCTCTAGTTTGGATATCGATCAACACTAGACCTCGTACATTGGGGTTGTTCCACCAGGTAGAGGCGCTAGAGCTAATTTGGTTGACTTTGTGTCTGCCGAGGGCGTCTAGTTGCCCTTCGGTAAACGCTTTGGCTAACAAAGGCGAAGTTTTGGGTTGGAAGACCCGCACTTCAGCTGGAATGGGGAAAGAAGTGTAGTTGTTTGCTTGTGAAGTTTGCATGATGAAAGTGAGCTAGGTATTTGTTATTGGTGTTTTCTTCTTTGAGATGGGGGGAGGCGGGCAGTATCGACCGGGGGCAATGATGTGCTGCGGGTCAAGAGCGTTTTTGATCTTGACGATTGTCGACCAATAATTACTCTCTTGATTGCTATATAGATCACCCATTTGTTTGACATTAGCGCGATAGGGAGATAAACCCAATTTGGCTAATAGCTCATGTACTTGAGCGTTCCACTGGTGTGCTAGGGAAACAGAACGCTCGTCTTTACGGTCAAAAAATACTCTAAAAAAACCTTCCAAAGCGGTAGGCGTCAATCCTACAAAATTGTAGAATGCTTGTACGTTGAGTGTATTAGATAGACGGTCAATCTCTTCAACTAGCTGCACCAAAATGCTACTTTCGAAAGGCACAGCCGGTAAAGCGCATACAAAACCGATCACGTCGGGATTTTCGTCTATCTCAAAATCATCTGTTAATTCTACTCCTCCGAGCCGGGCCATAGTTTCTAGGGCATAGTTTGTGGGTTCGCCCTGATACATTTTGGCAATGGTTGTGAGGTATTCTGGCTCCGTCTTGGCGGGCATTTGGTCGGTGCGATAAAACTTGAGTTGATCACATAAATGGCCTATACGGTGCCTAATGTCAAGCATAGCGGCTTCTTGCATGCTTTGACTACCGTTGAGGGAAGCACTGGCAAACCAATGCCCTCGTTCCATTTTTTGACCTGCACTAGTGCGAGGATCTTTGTAAACCGTCAAGAGGAGTCCATCTTGGAGAATGCTGTCTTCTCTCAGATAAAACAGTTCATCGGTAAGTCTTGCTAAATTTGCTTCTGGAGCGATAAGTCCCATCAGTCGATGACTCTGACGCTTTTCTAATTGGATGACCATGGCTGTGACAATCCCCATATTAGATTGGGTAAATAAGCCTCTGAGGTCAGGACCTACTCCGGGCGCATAAACAATATTAGGCGTTTGAGTACCATCCGTGAATTGCCACTGTCCACCAGTGCGTATGATTTTTTCATCAGCTAAAACAGCTTCAACTCCCAACAAATACTTATACCTATGACCGCGTACACAGACTCCTCTTTCCAGCATATTGCCGACAATAGAGGTATCTACGCCT
>JBGCFA010000197.1:0-3131 GCA_045106675.1 Bacteroidia bacterium | reverse complement strand
CGCTTGCGAAATTCTCCACGGGCTTTCATGCGAATGGTATCGTTGATGGAAGTACTATCGTCTAATGATACTCGGATGATAGCGGCTTGGTACTCATCCTTATTTTTGTTTTTGAGAAAGGCTTTGTAGTCAAAGTTCAATTCGACTTCTAAAGGAGCTTCTTCAGCAAAAAGATCATAATCTTGATAGGCTTCATAGGGCGATTGTGCGCTTAAAGCCGTGAAACAAAGCGCAGAGAAAAAAAAGCATATAAATCGTTTCATGGCTAGTGTGGGCTAGTGTGGGCTAGTGTGGGCTAGTGTTTTAGCGTTTTGGGGGTTGAGAAGGTGGGCCTCCTCTCTTTCTTTTACGGTCCCTACGCTGCATTCGTTTTTGATGTTCTTGCCATTTTGCTTGCTGAGCAGGATTGAGCAGTGGCATAATGGCCGAATCTAGAGAGGCTGATTCTTGTTTGCGTTCTTCGAAGAAGTCCAAATGAATCTGCTTCATCCGAGGAAAATGCTCTTCTAGTACTTGTTTAACTGCATCTGCTTGCTCAATGTTTAGATCTAATTCCTCATTGAGAAAGTCCTGCAACCCATTGCGTGAACCCATCACTCGGATATTTTGCACCCGATGTTCAAATATTCTTCCTCCTGCCCATAAGCCGATCCCGATGCCGGTGATAAGGGTGAAAAAGATAAATAATATGGCTTTGGATTTCGCTCCCATGATTATAGACTGATTAAATACTGCGAATAAACATCTTCCACTCCTAGATCGGCCGTTCCTATCACGGCTTCTAAACTGAGGCTTTGTTCGCCAATAAAGGTAAATGCTAGTAGCAACAACATGATCCCAAAGGCTGGTAAGGCGAGGCGTTGGAAGGCAAATTGAAGCGAAAGAGATAGGCTTTCATCTGTCTGATTATCAGATAATTGATACAAGACTCTACCCGCCAAAAAAGGCTTGAAATGAAAGTCTGCTTCCTGTCCTAAAGCATAAACTTGCTGGAACGACAATGCAGCCTCTTTGAGTTGCTCGTTTTGGCCCATCTCATCTTGCAATAGCTGGACTTCAGCCTCTGAGAGACTGCCTTCGCACCATCGCAATATGCGCTCGTATGTTTCATTATTGATGGTCTGCTTCATGATATTATACTTATGCAGATATGCCTAATTGTTCTAATATGACTTTCAATTTCTTTTGCCCTCTTGCTAATCGACTCAGCACGGTACCGCTGGGTATATTTAATATCGCAGCAGTTTCCTTAGTCGAATAGCCTTCCAGCATGCGCAATACAACCACAGCTCTAAAATCAGGATCTAATGATTGCAACGCCCTTTGAACCAAAGCCTGCGTATCTCTTTGATTTTGATTTAGCCCGTGGTCTGGGATTTGCATCTCCGGACTATCATCGTCTCGGCTAAAAAACCGAAAAATTTGTCTGCGTTTGCGCTTTTGAAGCTCTGTCAAACACAGATTGATCGCGATGCGAGTCAGATATGTGCCTAAGGCGCTATCTCCTCGAAAGCGTTCGATAGATCGAAAAAACCGTACAAATACATCTTGCCCCACCTCTTCGGCTTCCGGACTATAACCCAGCATCCCGATCACGGTAGCAGCTACTTTACCTTCATATCGATCTATGAAGGTACGCATAGCTGCCTGATCACCGCTTTTGGCTAAGTCGATAATGCTAGAGTCGCTTTGTTCCAATATTTTGGGCAAGAGTCTGACGAATTTTCTACTTAGACTCGACTAAGTATTATTCTATTCCCCTTGGGGAACATTTATTTTGCTAGAGCGCCATTTACTTTCGTCGCCAAAAAAACGATAAGTGTCAAGATAACGAGCTTCTACTCGTTGACTGCGGGTTTCGGGCGTAGAATTGATTCCTGTATCGAGTCCTACCGCATCAGTACCGCGCATTTCTGGACGCGGCAGCTTCCCTGTCTCCCAACCCCAACGAAAAGTACTTTTTTCATCCAAAGCACTCAATGGAATACGCGCTTGATAATGCAGCATATTTTGTTTGTCTAGTCGAATAAATACTGCTAGTGCACCTTCTGTATTGGGGGGAGCGGTCAAAACATCATCATCCTCGCCACCATAATAGCCTATTACCATCATTTCTGGTGGGCTAGCTAAACGTTGGCGTGCGGAATAACTCATTTCGTCCACAAAACGCACAAATATGATCGGTACGTTCGGAACCTGTTGTATGGGCAATCCAAGCGGATACATCAATCCTTTACGTGCTTTTTTCTTGCCTGCAGGATCTAGCCAGAGCGTCATGCCGGTAATCAAGATCTTACTTTGCAAATCTCCCGGCGGCACTTCTAAGTAGCAATACAAAAAGCTATCAGTCAATTGGTAACCATGGGCAAATAGCTTCTCGTTTTGTCGCAGGCTATCGGGCAGACTAGGGTTTTGCGCCTCGGCGAACGCTAGGCTCAATAGTAAACAAAGACCCAAACAAATACTGCGACTCATATTATGATAATTTATTGAAGACTTTCCACCACCTCGCTGGAATATTGTCGGTACGGGCAAACTCATAGTCTTTGACGGAGCAAGGTACCAATCGGTTGCGTAGCGCAGGGTTTTCTAATGCCTCAGGGTAGGGGACTTCCATCCACCATCGGCCTGTTGAAGGGTGCTGATAAAAATCGATAGAAGGTACACTTGCATGAAGCTGTACAGCATACTTGCGGAGATTACTACGGTCAGTAAGCGGAATGTCATCTCTCTGGCTATAAAATCCCTCGACAAAGTACCAAAGCATCATCGAAAGCAATAAAGAACCTTGGGATTGAGGATCTTGTTCGGGAATGTACTCGCTCAAACTGAAGGAGCGAACCTTATATCCTAAGCCAGCATAACGTGCCAATCGACAGGCTTCAAAGGCTGAAAATCCTCCGGGTGAAGGAAATACACTTCCCGGTGCATCGGTAAAACGTACGCTGGAAAAATCAAAACTGATCATGTCAGCAGTTCGGAGAGCGGGTTCTGCTTCTTCAATTTCATTGAACAGATCGCCATAGCGTTCCGCTTGAAAATAGCGATCTCCTAATTCCTCCCGTTCGGCAGAGCCGACAAAATAAGACTGATATCCCAAATTGGTGTACTCAAACAACCAAGTCTCTGGT
>JBGCFA010000196.1:0-4005 GCA_045106675.1 Bacteroidia bacterium | reverse complement strand
ACTGACAGTTGATATACTCCTGCAGCTAAGGCACTCAGGTTTAGTTTCCACTCGGTGATTTCCCCCCATATATTTTCTTGATACACAGTACGCCCCTGCATATCCCATACTTGTATGGTTTTTTGCCCTGGGTCGGGAACGCCAAATCGCAAGGTGAATATACCTGTACTAGGATTGGGAAAGACCTTATAAGTGTTATCTGATACTTGAGGTCCAGCTTTGCGTTGGACTAGGGAAGGATCTAGGAACTCTGCCCATATTGGTGAAATGGCAGCTTGTAGTACTTCCTTGCTGGCTTGATCTTGTACGATCACCACGACTGCCAATGAATCGTACTCATCCACAATTTCAGGAGTGGGTTGATCGCTGGCTTGCCACTGCATCGACAGAAAGGTGCTTTGATTAGCTCCCCATCCATAAAAACTCATCCCTGCTGGGTCTGGTAACATTTTTCGTAGCTGCATGACTTGATCGGCGGTTTTTTCAACCACCAGTATAGATACTACCAACTCTTGATCACTGCTAAAATCTTGCAATGCGGTCAATTTAAAGGGTTCTACAGTGCCACTAGTATCAATATCAATTTGAAAATTAGCGGCAACTAGGGAACGTAGACTGATCTGTTTTTGAGAAAAATTGGCTAGTGCATCATTATAGGCATTGCCATCCATGACAATTTGTTCCGGCACGGATATCCCATAATATAAACTGCGAGCTCTAGGAGGGGCAGGGTTAGCATCAAAATACGGATCCGCGAAAGGATAGCGTATCACAATGGCGTCCTGTGGGTTTTCATTTTGCCACCTTCGGAGAGCGGTTATTCCTATAGTATCCTCCGTAAAGGCTTCAATGCTTAGGGTACGATCTCGCTCTCCTATCCACACGCTATCCAGCCCGAATCCATCCAGAAAAGTATTTTCTGGCGTTCGGCTATCTGCCGCAAAAGCCAGTCTAAAGCGTACTTTACCCGAATCCTGCAATGCATCTAATTTATGACGAGCAAGTTGAAACTCTGTATCGCTCCCAGTCCAACCTAAACCACCTTCTTGATCTCCCGGCCGAGAAAAAATAGCGGCTGAATTATACCAATTCAACCCACTGGCTAAGCCTTGATTGTCGATATCGCCCAAGACAAACCACTCAGCCGAATCTTGATCATTATAAAGCACTTGTAATACGGTACCATCAGCATCTTCTGCATCAGACCAGATTTCCATGGCTACGGCAGGACGCTTCAAACTACTCAGATCAAAACAGGCGGAGTTAAGGTAAGCATTTACATTGGCTGGGTAGATGGTGTCCGAGGCAGTCTGCCAGCCTTGACTTCCTCCCGGCAACGCATTACCACGCAGTTCCTCCCATGACCAAAGCCTTTGTGTTTCACTCTCTGAAACCCAATTGCCATCTCCACTTTCAAAGTTCTGATCGTAGGGATAACTATCGACTATCGGCAGGATATATACTTGTTTTATCAATGAGTCTACACAGCCCAAAGTAGTAGTGATTTTTAATTTTGCGGGGTAACAACAGTCGATTTGGCCATAAAGATGGACCGGATTGTATTGGATGCTATTAGTGTCTGCGGCTCCATCGCCGAACGTCCAGTCGAAGCTGGCAAATTTATCTCGTGGTACTCCTAAGAGAGAGTCTGTGCGGTCCTCAAATATTGTACTATCCCCTAAGCAGGCATTACGCCAATCAAAACTCGGTTCGGGCATGTCGCCTACATCGACTATGGTATCAAGACTGCTCGTACAACCAATAAGGCTGGTAGTATCGATCAGCAATACGCTCGCTTGTCCTGCACGTTCGAAGATATGAAATACGCTATCTCCTTGACTTGAGCTTTCGCCTTGGAAGAGCCAGCGAGCAGAGTCCGATAAGATTTGATAATTGAGACTAGGGTTATTGAAAAAAGATTGGAGGGAATTGTTAGCGAAGCTTGTCCCGAAACTGGAGCGATGCACAAAGTTGATGGCTTGACCTTCACAAACACTATCCCTAGCAACAAAAGCAGGGCTTGGGTTAGGTAAGACAAACACTTTCTTAATAGCTGTATCCCGACAAGCAAAATTATCTTCAATCATATAGGTCAAAGTCTGCCCGCCTATTCCCGCTTGTTGAGGGATAAAGGAGGTAGTATCTACTACTCCATTGCCGTCAAAATCGGCGCTGAAGATACTATCTGCCGATCCCAGAAGTGTCGTACTACCACTGAGCAAAATAGGGGTTGACTCGCTACTACAAAATAAACTGTCTGCTGGCATGGTGAATGCTGCTTCGGGTCTGGGATGGATCGTTACTTGAAAAGTATCCGCAAAAGCACACATATTGATCGAGGTGTCCGTACCGCTAATAAAGACATTGATCAGGGCATCGGTTTGTAAGTTCGGCAAGGCCGGAATCAAGCTATCGTTGTTGATCAGATTGCTGTTGTCTGAAAAGACTGCATTGACATAGATCCCTGTCCCGATATAAGTAATCGCATCTTGCTGGTTGCAGAGTGAAGTATCTTGGGCATTAAAGCTGATGGTAGGACGACCTACTTGAGTAATGTTAAAGGCGGCACTATCCTTACAACCATTGACGTCTGTCAGCAGGATGCCGTACATATCACTGCTCAGAGCTGTAAAGCTTACGGTGTCTCCGTTGAGGCTACTGAGTGCTCCTAAAGCATTGTAAAGATCAAAGTCATAGTTACCGTTGCCTCCGACCCCTTGAACGCTTAACTGGCCTATACTGGCGTTGTAGCAAGGGATTACAGTTTGACTCTGACTTTGAATGAGGCCGATCGCAATGGGAAGATTAGGTTGGAGAACTTCGGCATCCGTTACCAAGTCACACCCATTGGCATCGGTAACCTTCACTTCAAAAGTACCGGCAGCAAGATTGGCAAAAAGGACTGTAGCCCCTTCTGCAATATTGGAAAAAGACTGTATGATAGTCGGATTGCCTTTTGCGTTGATGCTAACGGTATAGAGGCCGGGCGCATTAGTTGCATCGAAACTTATACTACCATCAGTACCTCCATTACATTTGACGGGAATCGTGGTAAGATTGTTGATCGTCAATGTGGTAGGAGTAACGAGAGTAACCATATCAGTTGCCTCGCATCCATTGCCATCTATGACTTTCAAGTTATATAAGCCTACGCCGAGATTATTAAATGTGGGCGGAGCACCTGGAGAGGTGAGAGTATTATTTAGGAAATATGTATAAGCTCCTTCTACCCCTCCCGTAGTGTTCGCATTGAAACTCCCGCTTGTTGGATTATTGCAAGTTGGGTTAGTAGGGTTGGTGATACTGAGGCTTAGCAAGGGTTCCTGAGAGATTGGAAAATCAATCGTATCTGAACATCCAAGTGCATCTGTGACAATTATTTGATATGAGCTGGTATTTACTGAGCCAGTACTAAGGTTGTCAAAGAAACCCGTAGAATTGTTTACAGAAGGCACTACAGGGAGAATACCGGTTAATGAATAATTGAAAGGCCCTTGTCCTGAGCTTAAAAAAACATTTATACTCCCATCGGCCAAGCCAAAACAACTGACATTGTTGATATTATTTAAGGTATTTGAGTCATCAATTTCGACTCCATTTGCCGTGCCGATTGTAACTATGGTAGAGTCTATACATAAATTGGCATCTCTTATGTAGGCGGTAGTATTACCCGCTGGAAGATTACTAAACTGGGTGGGATTGTTAAAATTGGCAGTATCGTCCAGTGAGTATTGATAAGGGGGAGTTCCGCCTGATCCTATGAGGGTTAGACTCCCTCCTACGCCATTGCAGTCAGCCGGGCTTGTCTGTATGCTACTTACACTCAGGCCTGCGCTGCTGGTAACATTTACACTGAAGATAATACTACAACTATCGGCATCTGTGATCTCTATGTCATGATCGCCAGCACTGACGTCGGAAAAAATATTGTTGATTTGAGGTGGATTCCCATCGATCGCATATTCAAAGGTGCTAGTACCTGTTCCTCCAGTTGCCGTTACCGTA
>JBGCFA010000195.1:0-10676 GCA_045106675.1 Bacteroidia bacterium | reverse complement strand
ATCATGCTCGAACAATCATTAGAGAAAGGCTTGACATGGGCCGTTTTTGAGCCCAATGATGCCAATACCTGGGCAAGTGTCCAAGCGTTCTGCGAAGCATACCTCGAAAAACTCTACCGTGAAGGAGCGCTACAAGGAGCCAAAGCCGATCAAGCCTACTTTGTCAAATGTGGCCTCAACGAGACGATGACATCCAATGATATCAATCAAGGCTATATGAACATCGAAATTGGTATGGCAGTTGTGAAGCCGGCCGAGTTTATCGTATTGCGCATCAAATTGAAAATGAATCCGTAAATGGTTTGGGCCTCGTTTCGGCTGGAAAGTTGAAGTAGGCACGAACAAATCTTGCAAGGCAAATGTGCATGCTGTATATTTATTTGAAACGGTGAATCTCCCTTCACCCGCACAAACCTAGAAGCACAGTTTGCCATGTATTATTATCGTCTTTTGGCCTTGCTGCCAATCATCTTACCCTATTGTCTTTGGGGACAGTTACAGTTATTAGCGGACCCCAATAATAGTAGCAATACTCTCAGTTCTGAGATCGCAGAGCTTACCATTTTTCAAGGAGAGATTTATGCTTATGCTGAGTCCGAAGATCAAACGGGACTCTGGCGCTTAGATACCTTAACTCAATCCATGGAGTTAATCCAAGCCGGTATTGAGATACGAGAAATGGTCGCAACAGATAGTCTCTTGATTTTTGTCGCCAGCAATTATGAAAATGGCCTTGAGTTGTGGCGCAGTGATGGGACAGAAATGGGTACCTCTAGGTATTATGAATGGATCGCGGGGCGTAACTCTAGGCCATTATTCAACCTGCAAGTGATATTTGACAAAGTATATTTTATCAGGCAGAAACTCAATTTCGAGCATACACTTTGGTGCACTGATGGCACAAATGCTGGCACCTATTCTCTGCACAATATTGCTTGGAGGGGGTTTCAGTCAGATATCGGAGAATTGGCCATCGCGGATAGTCTCATTTACTTCTGGGGTTCTGACAGTCAAAGTGGCGTAGGGGTTTTTCAAACTGATGGTAGTGTCGCTGGCACAAGTTTACGTTATACGAATCCAAATTGGAGTTCATTTCGAATACCTCACCATCTTGTTGGCTTAGACTCCTTGGTTTATTTTTGGGATGATCTGGCTACTCCTAATCTCTGGCAAATCAGAAAAGATACCGTTATCTCACTCCTAAAAGCGCATAATCAGAGCTTCGTTTTTCCCCAGCCTTATCAAGTCGTCAAATTTCTAGATGAGCATTATTTTGTCAGTGGAAACCAAGGCCCTGCCGTCGTTGACAGTATCATTTTGTGGCGTACCAATGGCGATTTTACCCAAAGAGAAAAGGTGTTTTCTGCGGCTGCCCGAGAGCTGCCACTAGGTCTTTTTGCCAATGAGCATGTCTTATATTTGTTATATCGAAACATCCAAAGCAAGTTTTCCATCATCAAAACTGATGGGATTTCGATTAGTCCAGTATATAGTGATTTTATATATACTGAAAATACAGTAGGCGGAGTGCTCTTGGACTCTGTTTTGATATTTACTACCTCAAGCAGTACTGGTGAACTAATCAAGACAGATGCGACAGCCAATGGAACTCTAAGTCTTGGTGGATTTCGCCCCTCTAGAAATTTCCATACCGGCGATTTAGATGCTGTGATTTATCGGGACGAAATCTATTTGACAGGGGTAGGTTTAATGAGGTCTTTTGGCGATCGTGAACTATTTCGTACCGATGGTCAGAATCTAAGTCTAGTTTCGGACATAAACCCTGTACCTGTATCGGGATTCATTAGTGCGCTTACCCCTTTCCAAAATAAGTTTATTTTTTCAGCTTTAAACGATAGCCTCGGGCAGGAACCTTGGATCTCTGAAGGGACTGTAAGCACGACAAAAAACCTATTGGACATTTGGCCTGATTCACTTTTGGGCCAAGCCGCGTCCTCTTTTCCCCTCAACTTTACGCCACTTGGCAATAAGATTTATTTTCAGGCGACTGACTCTAGCGTTCGTAATCTGAGCCGCTATTATAAAAAACTCTGGTACAGTGATGGTAGTGCTGCTGGTAGCCAGCAAGCCATCGATTATGTATGGACTGGTGCCGGGAGATCATATTCCAATCTCGTAACTTGGCAAAACCAGCTCTTTTTCGCTGCGGTAAAAGCAGATCCATTGGTCTTCCCTGATGTGGAACTTTATACCTATTCTCCAAACTTAGATACCGCAATTTTGGTGGCAGACTTATGGGTTGGAGGTCAGAGTGAACCCAAGAACTTGGTCTCCATGGATGATCATGTGTTTTTCACGGCTTACACCTTACACCTTAGACCATGGCCGAGAGTTGTGGCGTACTGATGGCACAAATGCTGGCACCCAAATGGTAAAAGATATTTATCCGGGGCCAGCTGGTAGTTTCGAAAATCCCAATTTTGGCCAGCCGCTCTCTTTTATCAAAATTGATTCAATTTTATACTTCACCGCTAATGATGGGGAACATGGCTGGGCTTTGTGGCGCTCCAACGGTAGCCTTACAGGAACCTATCAAGTCCAAGACACGAATGGCTTTCATAGCCCCGCCGAATTACATCGCATTGGAAACAAGCTGCTGTTCATTGACTATTCTGATGCCACAGGATATGAACCGTGGCTGAGCGATGGTACCACAAGCGGGACAGACCTACTGATAGATGGGTTTCCCGGTGCAGAAAATAGCGATGCCTATTTTTTATATGAAGATGATAATGTCGCCTTTTTCTCTTTTTATCGCGCAGATATCGGCTTCGAATTGTGGAAAACAGATGGGACGTCTAATGGTACGGAATTAGTGAAGGATCTAGTAGCCGGTAGTTCCTCATCCTATCCCCGAGATTTCGTTTCCGTGGCAAATGGAGAATATGCTTTTTTTGCGGATAATGCCAACGGAGATCGAGTACTATGGCTAAGTGATGGGAGTGCAAGCGGTACTAATCCATTTGTCGGGTATTACCCTTCGGGCAACGATCTTTTTGAAGAAAGGGGATTGCTAGAATTAGATGGAAAGCTTTACTTTATCGCTTCTTCGCCCTCCTTAGGTGAGAGTCTATATCGCTTTGATATTAATGGCCTAAGCATTGAATCACTAGTTGATCCAATCCTATCGATTTATCCCAACCCAACAGATGGAAAGCTATTTATTCAGGCAGACATCGCCGGAAAAAGCTTTAAGAAGATCGAACTATTTAATTTACAAGGTCAAAAGGTCTATACATTTACTCCCCCTTTGGCCAATCTCGGTACGCTTGAGCTAACTCTTCCTGGCACGATTATTCCTGGCCACTATCTCTTGCGAGTCCATACGGATCAACAAGTTTTCGCGAGGCATCTTTTGCTTGAATAAAGCGATGCTATTCGCAATGATTTTCATAGGATGGGACAATTGGCCCCTGATACCCAATTCGATCAAAACAAACCTCATGGATATTGTTGTAGCGACCTGTTGCCGCTGTCATGCCCCAATACACCTGTGGATTGCCGAGAAATACCTCTTTGAGTAAATCCTTTTGGGCGGAAATGACCTCTTGACCATCGAGTTGGACGGATAGCTTTTTTGTGTCGGGATTCCAGATCACATAAAAGGTGTGGAGGAGACAATCCTCAATATTAGGGATAGCGACAGGTCCGGCGAGATCGTTGGCGTGGCCGACTCTACCGTTGAGCATGATGGCAAGATGATCTTCGAGCGGATCACCTAGATGGTAGTTGACCCAAGTATCGATCTCGATTCCTACCGAGGGCCGCAAACCCGAAAAGCCGATTCCTTCGCCCACATAGCCCAGTACATTGGTGCTAGAGCTAAAGACAAATACCATCCCATCCGCGCCAGATTCATCTTCGCAACCTGCTCTGATCTGCAATTCAACTGAAAAGGCTTCGTTGAGGTCCAAAGGCCGTTTATACCAAATGGAACCCGAACGATAATCATAGGCTTCGGTCAGACGAAAGCAATCTTCATCTGTCAGGTAGGTATCTCCGAGCAAGCTAAAATCTTCTATGAAGGGGCGTTGCGCGAAGAGCGAAAAAACACAGAGATAAGCAAATAAAAAGCAGGCGGTCAGGCGTAGTTTCATGATAAAGCAGCTTTAGCAACGATCTAAAGAAGTTACTAAATCAAGCTTGCGATTGAAAGTATATAGGCCAAATGCAGCAACTCTACTACTCTCACATGATTTGCGCGAAAATCTCAATTAAAGGAGCGTCGGCATGGCAAAAAAGCGGGGGAAGCGATAGGAGGTGTGGTGGCAGCATTTTTTTGCCTTGATTTTTGGTTCTTTGCATCTAAGGCAAAGAACAAGCATTTGATAATAAATTCTTTATCTGAAGAGTTGCTCAGAAAATATGATAATCTTGAAAGCTTAACTCACGCTCAATATTTTGATTTTACGTTTCATGAAGTCCACCTCATCACCGACTTTGAGACTAGCTAAGGCCTTACCGATAGGCGAGATCATCGAAAGCGCAAAGCAGGATTTGTCCTCTAGTTCCACTTTGCCGAGGCTTGCCGAAAAATAATAAAGCCCCTCATTAGTATCGACCAAACTCCCAAAGCCAATACTCGTCAAGTTTTGTGTCGGATTGAGCTTTGTAAACTGTTGCCGCATCTTGCTAGCCATCGCCAATTGCTGACTATGCTTATTGATCTCTTGTTTGAGCATTTCGCGGGAGGTCTCAAACTTATCACCTGCGCTACTTTTAGTGTCTTCGGAGGCCGCTTTTTGGGCATCTGCGATGGAACGCTGCAGTCGTTCGATTTTTTCGGCAAGTATTTGCAGGCACTGAGTGTGTATGCGTGCTTTGAGAGTTGGCTTCATGCTTCAAATACGGCAATTTTGCCCACAAAAAAATACCGCCCGATGCAACTACGAATCAGGCGGTTTCACAAACTTCAAACTACTACTAAACTACTTTGTACTTTATCGATGCACGAGGCATCTTGACTACTTCTAAAGAACGTTTTCCTTATTACTAAGCTCTGAAACTATTTGCTCAAAAATCTCAGGGTTTCTACGGCTTTTGAGCAGGTGTTTTTACGGAAAAAGAGCCTCTCTATCCTGATTTGAGCAAAACCCATGAAAAATCCCCTCTTTGTTACTCTGAGTAGCCTTTAGCTTGCGACCGCTTCGCGGAACGTTTCGCTCTTGGAGTTGCCTGTTTTCTTTCCGTATTTTCCCGCTATCGCGAAACGTTCAATTTTGTGTAGATTAGACAATCTAAGAATTAGTTTATGCCGAGTCGTCGTCTTGCCGCTATTATGTTTGCTGATATCGTAGGTTATACGGCCATGATGCAGCGTAATGAGCAGGAAGGCCTTGCCAAAGTACGTCGCTTTAGCGAAGTGATTGAATCCGAGGTACAAGCCAATGAAGGCGAAGTACTACAATTTATGGGCGATGGCTGTCTATGCATTTTCCATTCGGCAGTGCAGGCCATGCATGCGGCCCAAGCGATCCAATTGGCCCTCAAAGTGGAACCCCAAGTACCTTTGCGTATTGGGATCCATATCGGTGATATCGTGATGCAGGAAGGCAATATCTACGGTGATGGTGTCAATCTAGCCTCGCGAGTCGAGTCTATGGGGGTGCCGGGATCGATTTTGGTCACCGAACGCGTCATCCATGATGTCAAAAGCCATCCTGAATTTGAGATGGTCTCTTTGGGCAATTTTCAATTCAAAAATGTAGACAATCCAATGGAGGTGTTTGCCTTGGCAAATGCAGGTTTGAGCGTTCCGCGGCGCGGCGAATTAAAAGGCAAACTAGCGCCGAATCCCAAGCAAAAGGCAAGAGTTAAGCTTAAATATCTTTGGTTGGCTTTAGGCTTATTTGCTCTCATCGGAGGGCTGGTTTGGTACTCCACCCAGCCAGCAAAGCCAGAGGCTGGACTGAAGCCCGTTTCGTCGGACCCCATTATTGCGGTCTTGCCTTTTCGTGACCTGAGTGCTAAGCAAGATCAGGCATTTTTTTGTGAAGGTACTGCTGAGGAAATCCTCAATGCTCTCTCCAAGCTCCAAGGCATCAAAGTGCTAGGTAGAGGTTCCTCTTTTTCTTTTCAGGACAAGCAGCTTCCGCTCAAAGAGATCGGTCAACAACTCAATGCTACGGTACTATTAGATGGTAGCGTTCGGCGAGCCGGAAACAACATACGTGTCAATGTACAGCTGATCAATGTGGAAGATGAATCAACCTTATGGTCTAAGCAATATGATCAGCAAGAGGCCGAAATTTTTGCGATTCAAGAGGAGATTGCCCGCAAAGTATTGGACCAGCTGCAAATCACGCTTCTACCCGGAGAGAGTCAATCTCTACTTGCTGAGCAAACCCAAAATCCACAGGCTTACGAATGGTACCTCAAAGGGAGCTATGCCCTCAACGCTGGGGCTAGCAAGATAGATGAGGCGATTGAGCATTTGGAGAAAGCGGTAGCCTTGGACTCAGGCTATTATTTTGCCTATGTCAAATTGGGCATCGCCAGATTTAAGAAGGGAATATTTTCAAGTGAGGATGCTTATTTTGAAAAAGGGAAGCAGACACTGCAACGAGCAATCGAGCTAAACCCTAATTTGCCAGATGCTTATGCGCATTTGAGCGAAGTTGTGATCATGAAGGATGCCGCTCCAGAGGAATCCGAAAAATTGATCAAAACGGCCATCAGTTTAGGGTACCCAAGCGTCAATAAGTATAGTGCCTATGTGTTGATCGCAAAAGGGCAAATTGGGGAAGGCATCGGGATCATGGAAGCTATTGTCGAAAAAGATCCATTATCTGTTTTGGCCAAGGCAACTTTATCACGGGTTTATCTTATGGCTCGAGAATACGAAAAAGAGCTTGCTTTTTCAGCAGAGGTATTAGCCCAATATCCAGGACAATCAAGCGTAATGCGGCATCGAGGGGAGGCAATGCTACATTTGGGTATGGCAGATGAAGCCTTGCCATTATACCAAGAACTGGTTGAGTATAGAGGCTATGCAGCCTACGGATTGGTAATCTGTTATCAACGCCTTGGGCAGGAAACAAAAGCGCGGGAGCTACTTGAGCAATATCGATCTAAGTTAAGAGATGTAGATTTGGCATTTTACTATGTCGAATCCAATCAAACAGATTCAGCATTTTATTACCTTGAGCGCTCGCTAAAAGCGAAAGAGCTAGGGATTCTCTATGCCCGAAAAAATGATTTTTTGGAACCTCTGCGCAGCGATCCTCGTTATCAAGCTATGCTCAAGCAATATTTACCGGATTTACCCTCCGCTTATTAAACAATGACTGACTATAGCTCCGAACTACAATACAGCTTTAGCCGCAGCGGTGGCAAAGGGGGCCAAAACGTCAACAAAGTAGAGACTAAAGTCTTATTGAAGTTTGATCTAGCGGCCTCTACCCTCATGCCTGATTGGCAAAAGGCTATCATCCGCGAAAAGTTAGCAAACTACATCACCCAAGAAGACGTCCTCCAACTCACTTGTGAGGAGACTCGCTCCCAACTCAAAAACAAAGGGATCGTTACTGAACGTTTTCATCAGCTCATCCAAACCGCCCTGATACCTGTCAAACCGCGCAAAAAACTACGCGTTCGGCGCAGCGTGAAGGAAAAAAGGCTCAAAGACAAAAAACTCCGTAGCGAGAAAAAGCAAAGCCGTCGGAAAGATTGGGATTGAAATGACTCAGCAAAGGAATTTATAAGCCCTAAAACAGGGGCCAAGAAGGGAATGATTTTTCATTATCTTGAATTTCACGCTTGATCTATAATTCCTTTTCCATGACTACTCGATTGCTACTCAAACTAAGCCTTGGTTTAGGCTGTTTATTGCCTGCTTTTGTGCTTCAAGCACAACTTAAGCCTTTACAAATCATCGTGATTGGTGCTCACCCCGACGATGCAGATATTGATGCCGGTGGTACTGCTGCTCTTTGGGCAAGTATGGGACACAACGTCAAATTTCTCTCCCTCACCAATGGCGATGCGGGGCATCAAAGCATGGGAGGCGGTGCCTTAGCCAAACGCCGACGGGCCGAAGCGGCTGAATCTGCCCGAAGATTAGGGGTGAAAGAGTATGAAGTATTGGAAAATCACGATGGCGAACTGATCCCCTCGCTTGAAGTGCGAAAAGAAGTCATCCGCCGCATCCGCCAATGGCAAGCTGATGTGGTGATATTGCCTCGACCCAATGATTATCACCCTGACCATCGCAATACCGGATTGGTGGTACAAGATGCTGCCTATATGGTGATCGTACCGAATGTCGTTTCAGATACTCCGCCCCTGAAAAAGAACCCAGTATTTATCTACTCTGCCGATCGTTTTCAGAAGCCGAATCCTTTTCAACCCGATATCGCGGTAAATATTGATCCGGTGTTTATGCTTAAGATTGACGGTATGGATGCACACGTTTCGCAATTTTATGAATGGTTGCCTTGGACTTCTGGCAGTTTACCTGAGGTCCCCTTAGATGAGGTCGAGCGGCGAGAATGGCTTCGAGATTTTCGGGCCGCTCCTCTCAAAGAAGAAACCCGCCAACTACTGGCAAAATGGTATGATCCCAAGATAGCGGCTAGTGTTCAACATGTGGAGACCTTCGAAATTTGTGAATATGGCCGCCAGCCCGATGAGGCCATGATCCGTCAGTTATTTCCCATGCTGGGAACGAGTAGTCCCAGTATTAGTGCTGTCCGTACGCCTGTCCCCTTGAACATAGATGGCAAGCTAGAGGAAGCAGTCTATCAAAAAACGATCAAAATCTACTTGCAGGATAGTAGGGCCCCAAAAATCCCAGTCTCTTCCACTTATGAAAGCTTTGCTCAACTGGCATATGATGACACTTATCTCTATGTCGCTTTTCACTGCAAAGACCCTGATATTCATAGTAGTTTTACTCAAAGAGATGAACATCTCTGGAAGGAAGAAGCCGTAGAAGTCTTTATTGATACCGATCTGAATGATCCAAACCGTTATGTAGAGCTCCAAGTTTCCCCACGAAATATATGCTACGATAGCTTTATCGTAGACCCTCAGAATATTGATGTACCCAAGACGGCTCGCTATAATCTGAAGGACTTTCACACGGCAGTTTCTGTAGATGGGACGCTCAATCAAGCTGGAGATATTGATCAAAGTTGGACGGTAGAGATGGCAGTCCCTTGGGCCGAGATTGTGCCAGATTATGATCCTTCCCAATTGGAAAAAGCGAATTGGCGAATCAATCTTTATCGCATCAATGTAGATCAGGAACAGAAATTATATCAGGCCTGGTCTCCCACTCAAGGGAGTTTTCACCAACCACAAAAATTTGGACATATAATCTTTAGATAATCAAGGTGATTTGGACATACGTCCCAATTTTTTAGATGCTAGTTTCTTGTTTTGCCTTTCCCGCTTCGCGGAACGCTTGCTTAAATCTCTATTCAAGATTCAATTTATGGCTTCTATTATTCGTTAGTCCTTTCTCCACCGTTTTGATGATGAGAGGATCATCTCGAAACCGTATCTTTGCAACCGAATCGACTAAAGTCCGTCTTTATTTATATGTGGAAAACGAAGCTCAAAAAAACAGGCAAATACCTATTGATCCTGAGTGGAGTAGGCGTAGTAGCGATCATCGCATTTTATCTTTCGGTGCTTTGGGGTGCCTTTGGGCATGTGCCAACTAAAGTAGAACTCAGCCAGATCAATAATTCAGAAGCAACCGATATCTATGCGGCTGATGGTAGTTTATTGGGTAAATACTTCCTTGAAAATCGTACTCAGATTCCTTACGAACAGATTTCGCCTAAGCTGATCCAAGCTTTGATCGCGACGGAAGACGCTCGCTTTTACGATCATGCGGGCGTGGATATGCGCAGTATGATGCGAGTGGCTTTTAAGTCGGTATTGATGGGCGACGCGAGTTCGGGTGGAGGCAGTACACTCTCGCAGCAGTTGGCCAAAAATCTCTTTCCACGGAAGTCATACTGGATGATGAGTCTGCCGATCAATAAGGTCCGAGAGATGATCGTGGCCCGCAGGTTAGAAAAGGTTTATAACAAAGATGAAGTCCTCACCTACTACCTCAATACGGTATCGTTCGGCGAAGACGTCTTTGGTGTAAATGCCGCCACGCAACGCTTTTTCAATGTCAATCCGCTGGATATCAAAGTACAAGACGCTGCTGCGGTGGTTGGGATGCTCAAAGCCACGACTTCCTATAATCCTTACCGCAATCCAGAACGAGCCAAAAAGCGACGCGATGTAGTGCTAGAGCAGATGGTTAAATATGACTACCTCAGCGCGGCAGAAGCAGATTCGCTACAAGCTCTCGACCTCAAGACCGATTATCAATATGTGTCTTCTAATCAAGGCCCTGCGCCCTACTTTAGACAGGAGTTAGCAGAGCAGTTAAAAGACATCTTAGCAGAAAACCTTAAAGAAGACGGAACTCCTTATAATCTCTATACTGACGGCCTGAAAATATACACCAGCATCGATTCTCGTTTGCAAAAGTATGCTGAGGCCGCCGTTGGCGAACACATGAAAGGGCTGCAAAAGACTTTTGATAAGCATTGGGCGAAGCGCAAAATCTGGAAAACCGATGATCCCGAAATCGTACGGTCCATGCAGCGTTCAGGCCGTTATCGTCAGCTCAAAGCCCAAGGCAAATC
>JBGCFA010000194.1:0-14949 GCA_045106675.1 Bacteroidia bacterium | reverse complement strand
TCTTGATGAAGGAGAGTTTTTGATCAGTGGTGATGACGATGCTTCGACCACTATTCCTTCGATTCAGGTACCAAACAGCTTTCAAACAAGGCTTGCCAGAACTTATCGAGTCAGAGAGACGGGCGATGTCGGTACGATAAGCTTGGAATTTGATATGGCTGGATTGGGCGCTGATCTGAGCCAGCCAGGTCGTTACTTTTTACTGATTGACGATGATGGAGACTTTTCCGACGCTCAGATCGGAAATGCCAATTTAGCCTCACTCTCTGGTACAGTATTAAGCTTCTCGGATATCGATTTTACCAATGGGGATTATTATACCATTGGCTACCGAGAGAGTTTACAGCTAAGTCCTAAAGTAATGCTAGCAGGACCATACAATATAGTAGCCGGGCTGATGAACGATGGCTTACGGAGCAATAACTTGATCCCCGAAGTCGAGCCTTATGAGGCTATGAGTACTTTTACTCATGTGGGTTTTGGAGGCGGTGAGACCGTAGATCCAAGTGTCTTTATCCCTTCGGGGAACGATGCGATCGTGGATTGGGTATTTGTCGAGCTGAGAGACGATGATGATAGTACGCTCGTCCTAGCGACTCGTTCGGCTTTGTTGCAGAGAGATGGAGACATAGTTGGGTTGGATGGCAATTCTCCAGTGTCCTTTCCCGGGATGAGTGGGGATGATTATTTTGTTGCCATTCGCCATCGCAATCATTTGCCAGTGATGACAGCTAATGCGGTGAGTCTTAGTGGTATTTCTGCGACGATAGACTTTACTGACCCTAACACTCTGACTTATGGCGAAAATGCTCAAAAACAATTAAGTGCTACTGTGATGGGGATGTGGGCCGGAGATATAAACCAAGATAATACGGTAGTTTTCCAAGGTTTTGGCAACGATCCACAAAAAATCTTCTTGACCGTATTGATCGCTCCCGGTAACAGTGGGTTTGCGCGCAATTATATCGTGAATGGTTACGATCTCACCGATGTAAATCTCGATGGGCAAACAATTTTTCAGGGTGGGGGAACGGACGTAAGTGTGATCTTTATCAACATCCTTACTTATCCAGACAATACGGGCTTTAATCGTAACTATGTGGTCAGTGGAAGATTACCGTAATAATTTTGAGTATGATATTGGAATTTCGAGAGAGAATATGGATATTTGCAGTCCTATAATTCGAACCTCATAAAGATTTAGAATATAATGGCACGAGTTTGTCAAGTAACCGGAAAGCATACCATAGCTGGTAATCACGTTTCTAAGGCCAATAACAAGGTAAAGCGTGTATTCAAGCCCAATATCCAAAAGAAGCGTTTCTTCTTCCCTGAAGAAGATCGTTGGATTACGCTTAAGATTTCAACTAAAGGTATGAAGATCATCAACAAGCGTGGTCTCGCTGCTGTAGTGAAAGAACTACGTGCTGAAGGTCATAAGATCTAATTCTTTTATAGTCATAAAAATCAGGCACTCAAATTACCCGTGTAATTTGAGTGCTTTTCTTTTGCTTGGGGCAACCTCGCCGCCCCTTTGTCAGATGTAATAGGTATAATCCTCAAACAAGGCCTAGCTATGCAGCAGTTTCTGATCGCTTTTCTCTTTCTGTTTTTGACCACCAATCAACTTCAGGCTCAAATCCCAAGCCGCTCTGGCCAAACCGCCCCACAAGAATCCAAAGCTCAATTGCGTGGTTTTCCTTGCGGAGGTACGGTGCTGTCCGATGAAGGCTTCGAAGATATGAGCCTACCCCTCGGATGGGCTGCTATCGATGGTGACAATCTTAACCCTCGAGCTGAAATCCTATTTCTTTTTCCACAGGGCGGTTGGCAATCAATCATAGACTTTAAGGATTCTACCAATCGCGCTTTTGCCTCTCCCTCATGGTATCAAGATAGCCTCGGTCAAAGTAATGACTGGTTGATCTCTCCCCAGCAGATTACGGTTGGTGCAAGCGTTTGCCTCTCTTGGTATGCATACTCACAGGATCCCTTTTTCCCTGAAAGCTATGAGATTCGTATTTCAACGACGACGCCAGATGCAGCAGGCTTCTTAGCAGAACCCGCCTTAGTTACAGTATCAGCAGAAGGCTCTGAACTAAACTACCGTTCTACCAGTCTCGATA
The DNA here is from genome assembly GCA_045106675.1 of Bacteroidia bacterium. GTDB lineage: Bacteria > Bacteroidota > Bacteroidia > J057 > J057 > JBCAWW01. The sequence continues at coordinate 12,823 of JBGCFA010000194.1, read as the reverse complement.
AGTACAATGGACAAGATATTTATATAGCCTTTCGCCATACGACTACTGATGGTTTTGCTTTGGTACTAGATGATGTGCGCATGGCCCAAGTTGATGGCTTTGATTTGGCTCTATATCGTGTGCCTCAAATAGATGCTGACACTGGCGATAATTACTTCTTTACGGGAGCAGTCATCAACTTAGGACTAGATACGGTGACACTAGACTCCAATCAGCTTAAGATTAGCTACCAGATCGATAGTGGCGACATTCAAACCATTAGTGTGGCGGATTCATTTGCGATCCTTCCTAATGACACGATTCAGTTTCTGCATGATAGTGTTTGGGTGCCTACTGAAAACAAAGTGTACCAAGTGAGTCTCTGGATTGATGGCTTTGGGGCTGACGATGTACCATCAAACGATACTATCGGTCGCTGGCAAGGTGTCGGTAATACTACCGCTGTTGAGCCTGAAAAAGCCTCTTCACCGATCAGTATTTATCCCAATCCAACCCCTGATCAATTACAAATAATTTGGGAAGGCAAATCACAAGCAAACCTGAGTATCGAATTACTCGATTTGACGGGTCGTAGCGTTCGGCCGCAGGCCAAACTCCAAAACAACAGCCACGAATTCTCTCTCGCCAATCTGCCTAATGGTATCTATCTCCTCAGAGTCAAAGATAGCGACGGCAATAGTTGGACAGAGCGAGTGCTGAAATGGTAAGCTTTTAAGTGCATCGCGACTTTAAGGTAAACAGGGTTCTAAGCATTATGCTTAGAACCCTGTTTGCGTTTTGAGTCTTATCGATCCTGCAATCGATAGACAAATTTTAAACCGGACCAATTTTCATCCACAGCGCAGACTTTTACGTCTACAAGCCCTATGTCAAGCCCGTATTCACGGATAAGTTCTCGGTTGAGATCAGTCTTTATTTTGGAAGCTTTCTTAGGCCAAGAGAGCCATAAGCTACCATTTTTGGGTAGCAATACTTTGAGTGAGGCTAAGCGTTCGACTAGCTCGGTCTCCTCCTTGAAAAATGCATGTACAAAGTCAGTTTCGGCCTCCAGAGGGGAGTCTAACCATAAACAAGCTTCCGGTAGGTTCACTAAAAGCTCGTGATAATGTGGAGGCGCCTGAAAGGCAAATAACTTCATTCCCGATTTGATGCCAAGCTTTTTGGCCAAGGGGGTTCCCGAATATCCAGCAGACATATTTGAATATAGGGCTTTTTGTTAACTTGGGACATTAATCAACCCCTAAACGATGCTCAATAAGTATTTTTCTCTCCTCCTCCTCACTCTTTTGTTTGCCTGCCAAGCTACTCCAGAAGCAACAACTTCTAAGGCTGATACCGTCATACGGAACGCCAAAATCTATACGGTCAGCGAAACTCAGCCTAATGCAGAGGCAGTGGCTGTCAAAGATGGTAAGATTGTATTTGTGGGAACGGAGGCTGATATAGAGCCGTGGATTGAGGCCGAAACAGAAGTCATCGATTTGGGTGGTAAGACCATGATTCCGGGCTTCATTGAGAGTCATGCTCACTTTTTGGGGATCGGTAAACTCAAAACTGAAATTGATTTCTCCGGTACCGAGAGCTATAATGAAATCATTACTTTGGTTGAACAAGCCGTAAGCGAAGCGGAGCCGGGTGAGTGGATTACGGGTCGTGGTTGGCACCAAAGTAAATGGAAGTCATTGCCCGAAATGATGGTCCAGGGATTTCCTACGCATCATATGTTGAGTGCTGTTAGTCCTGACAATCCCGTCTATATTCGTCATGCGAGTGGACACGCCGCCCTAGCCAATGCCAAAGCAATGGAAATCGCTGAGGTAAACGCCAAAACTACTTTTGACGAGACCGGCGAAGTAATCAAAGGCCCTGATGGAGAACCAACGGGTTTGATGAATGAAGAGGCGGAAGTCTTAGTCGGGAAACATATCCCCGTTACGGAAATCGAAATGCGCAACTGGGCTGAAGAAGCCGCTAAAGAATGTCTTTCTAATGGAATCACTACGGTGCATGACGCTGGGGTAGGGGTGCAAGGAATGGACTTGTTTGAGACTCTCCTGCAAGAAGAAAATCTCCCCGTTCGTCTTTATGTCATGCTCAACGGCAAGGATGAAGCTCAACTCGCTGATTGGTATAAACGCGGCCCATTATTGGATGAATATCTGACGGTCCGTTCGATCAAATGTTATGCCGATGGTGCTTTGGGCTCTTATGGCGCCTTGCTTTTGGAGCCTTATACTGACGCTCCATTAGAATTGGGAAACCCGGATCAACCTTTTCCTGCTATTACCAAGATTGCTGAAGATGGTTTGAAAAATGGATTTCAGGTTTGTACGCATGCGATCGGCGACAAAGCCAATCAAGAGGTTTTGAATAGTTATCAAACTGCAATCGAAATCAATTCGGCTCAGGGCACTGATCATCGTTTTCGGATCGAGCATGCCCAGCATTTGGATTTAGTAGATATTCCCCGCTTCGCGGAACTCGGCGTCATCGCTTCTATCCAAGGCATCCATATGAGTTCAGATCGCCCTTGGGCCATCGACCGCCTTGGGGAGCAACGGATTCTAGATGGGGCTTATGTTTGGCAAAAGTTACTCGATTCTGGCGCCAAAGTTATCAATGGTACAGACGCTCCCGTAGAACCCGTTAGTGCAATTGCGTGCTTTTACGCGTCAGTGACTAGGCAGACCTTGCAGGGAACGCCAGCAGGAGGCTATGAAGCCGATCAACGTATGAGTAGAGAGGAAGCGCTCCGTTCTTATACCTTGGATGCTGCTTACGGAGGCTTTCAAGAAGATAGTAAAGGCTCTATTGAAGTAGGGAAATTAGCTGACTTTACTGTATTATCTCAGGATATCATGCAAGTGGCTGAAAATGAGATACTAAATACTGAAATTGAATATACCATAGTGGGGGGGGAAGTTCGTTATAAAAAGAAGTAGCGAAACCTCCATCAGGAATTATCGTTTATCCAACTTAACTCCTACCGCCTGATAAGACTTTACCTGTTTCCATCACAAACTACGTACTCTAAAGAATTAGGCTATGATGCAAAAAATGCTCATTCTTTCCCTATTATTGAGTTTTTTCAGCGCTCAACTTCCTTTGCAAGCCCAAACTCGCCGTTCGTGCTCTACTACTGAGTACTTGAACACCCAACTGCAATCCAATCCTGCTGTGCGCTATAAGATGCGAGAAGTAGAAATGCGGACCGCTGAAAATGTGCGTTCCGCCAGAGGCGATATGCTAGGAGTTGTCGGGATACCAGTGGTGGTGCATATTGTCTACAATCAAAATGATCAAAATATTACTGATGAGCAGATTCGCTCACAGATAGATGTCCTCAACCAAGATTTTGGTCGTACGAATCCTGATCGTTTCGATACGCCCGCTAATTTTAAAGGAGCGGCGGCTAATTCTAAAATTTCTTTCCAACTCGCCTCGCAAGATCCATACGGCAATCCGACCAATGGGATTACACGGACGCGCTCTAGTCAAGCTTTATTTTCCCCCTCCAACAATGGTGTGAAATATAGTACGATGGGAGGCATGGACGCTTGGGATACCAAATCATACCTCAATATCTGGGTCTGTAAATTAGGTGCAGGCATGCTTGGCTATGCTCAATTTCCGGGTGGTGGCCCAAATGAAGCAGACGGAGTAGTCATCGATTATAAGTTTATGGGTACTAAGGGTACCGTAAGGGCTCCTTTTGACCAAGGACGTACTTGTACGCATGAAGTCGGACATTGGCTCAACCTTAAGCATATCTGGGGAGATGGTCCTTGTGAAACAGATGACTTTGTCGGAGATACGCCACCAGTTGGAGATGCCCATTATGGCTGTTTACGTAGCGCGATGGCTTGTGATGGTGGTCCTGCTATGGTTTCCAATTTTATGGACTATACCGATGATGCCTGCATGAATCTTTTCACCTTCGGCCAGGCCGAACGCATGAGAGCCTTGTTTTCACCGGGAGGCTATCGTCGCCAAATGCTATTTACCAAGGGACTGGAAGCCAATATTCCGGTCGTAGCGGCTGCACCTCAATTGCTCAATGCTAGTGAAGTTACCGCCTTAAGTGCTCGTTTGAGTTGGTCGCCAGTATCAGGCGCGGACTCTTATTCGGCTCGTTTTAGAGCGATTGGAGAGACGGATTGGGCGAGCAAAAGCTTTGATCGAACGTTTGTCAATGCTACTCGCTTAGAGGCTTGTACTGATTATGAGTTCCAAATCCAAAGTACGGTAGCGGGTATCGCTAGCGGCTACTCTGACTCCAAGTTATTTCGCACGGTGGGATGTGAAGACAATAATAGCTCTGCACCGATTGTGGGAGTAAGTAATAACGAATCCAATAGTAGCTATCCTACCAATCTGTTTATCTCAGATGAGTTTGGCAACCAAGCGCAACTCAATTGGTCTCGAGTATCGAGAGCGAGCAGCTACAAAGTACAGTACAAAGCCACCGGCTCTAAAAAGGTATATAGTAAGACTTTGGCTGACACTTATGTCAATGTCTTTAGTTTGAGTCCCGGAGTACGCTATTTTTATCGTGTTCAAGCTGTCTTTACAAATGGTTCAAAAGGGCCTTATTCTGAAGTGAAATCATTTGTGGCAGGACGAAGTGGTACGGCTCGTATGGTTTCAAAGACGGCTTCTGACGATTATTTTACAATCAAAACCAATCCTGTAAATGCTGCTGCTGTAATCAATATCGACCTAGGCGCTTCGACTATGGTGCAAATCGAGATTCTTGATAGCAATGGAGAAGTCGAGATTGGCTACGATGCGTTTTTCCTCCAAAATGGTGATCCGATTGAACTCAGCTTGAAAGATATAAAGCGCGGCAATTACGTAATGCGAATCACGGACGATAGCGGTTTTAGCCATAGTCGTAATTTTGTGCGCTAAGAAGAAGTGGTATTAAAAAAAAGCTTATTGATATTTACCCCGCATCTGATATGCTTTGGGCTGGGTAAAAGCCCGAATGCCCATATGTGAGAGCGTCGATCCGATACCCGAATGCTTGCGTCCAGACCAAGGCACTGGAGCGCTCACGCGATCACAAGCATTCCAATATACTGTGCCGCTATTCATCGCTTTGAGGATGGGCTCTGCTGTTTCAAAATGATCGGAGAAAACCGCGGCAGTGAGGCCATATTCTGTATCGAGCATCAATTCGATGGCTTCGGTGTCGCTAGCGACTTTTTGGATTCCGATCACTGGCCCAAATGACTCTTCGGTCATGATCCGCATTCGATGATTGACCTCTGTCAATACGGTAGGGATAAAATAGTAGCCTTTACCCTCCCAGCGTTCTTCGCCGAAGACAATCTTAGCTCCTTTGAGGACGGCGTCCCCTACCTGTTGCTGGAGAAAGTGGACTTGTTCGCCACGGGCGAGCGGCCCAATCATAGTGTCCGGATTTTTGGGGTCACCTACTTTCCAATTGGCTGCCTCTGCTACAAAAGCCTCTACAAATTCGTCGTAGATATCCTGATGCACATAGATGCGCTCTACCGCGCAACAGCTTTGCCCACTATTATAAAATGTCCCTTCAACGGCAATCTTAGCAATTGATGCTACGTCCGCAGTATCTGCAGTAACATACATCGGGTCTTTGCCACCTAGCTCCAATTGACAAGGGACCATCTTAGGGGCGACCGTTTGATAGATGGATTTGCCCGTTCGGTAAGAACCGGTAAAATAATACCCATCCAATGGCAAGGCTAAAATCGTTTTGCCTTCTGTCGCTGCTCCACTCACCGTCTGGAAAATATCTCTGGGAACGCCTGCCTCATGTAGCAATCGCTCGATCCTAAGTCCTGTCAAAGTGGTATACTCTGAAGGCTTAAAGATGACTGCATTGCCTGCTAATAAAGCGGGGACAAATACATTGACTCCTACTAAATAAGGATAGTTCCAAGCAGAGATATTTCCAATGACGCCGAGTGGTTCATAGACTATCTTTTCTCCTAGTTCTGCTTCTTGCGTAACCCATTCATCTTGCAAATATTTGGGCGCGTTTTCCAACAACCAAGAGGTTCTACTACGCGCACCATTCAATTCGTTATGTGCTTGCCAAAGGGGTTTACCCATCTCTTCTGACAAGGTACTGGCAAGCTCATCTTTATTTGCTTCAATCAAATCCTGAAATCGTTGGATGATCTCGACTCGTTCCATCAATGAGATTGCGGCCCATGAAGGTTGTGCGGCCCGAGCCGAACGATAGATTCGCTGGATCATAGACTGATCATCAGCATCTAAAGATGTGATCAAACGTTCGTTAGCAGGATTGATTAGGTCCATAGCAAAAATAGGGTTTAGAGATTAGCTTTAGTCAACTTTGACAAGCTCGATTTCAAAAAGCAGGATTGAGTTGGCGGGAATAGACCCCATCTCACGCGGTCCATAACCCAAAATAGAAGGAATCAGGAGCGTACCCTTGCCACCTTCTTGAAACATAGAGATACCTTCATCCCAGCCTTGTATAACTTGACCTACACCTAGGGTAAAGCTAATCGGCTCATTGCGTGAATGAGAGGAATCGAATACTTGTCCGTTGAGCAGTTTACCGGTATAGTGAACGCTTACCTGAGAACCAGGAGTCGCATGTCCACCGGTGCCTTCTTTTTCCATGAGATAATGCAAGCCTGATTCCGTACGTTGTAGGATCAAGCCTTGGTCTGTTCCCCATTTTTTGATGAGGGGGAGATCTATGGCCATTTGCTTTTCAATGAAAGCTTCGATCATGGCACGTTGACGTTTTTCTTCTTCTTCTTGATGCTTCTTAAGAGCATCAGCATCCATGATTTCTAGCAACTCAATTTCGAAGACTAAGCTTGCATTGGGAGGGATGGCATCACCAGCTCCTTGCTCACCGTATGCCAATTCGGGCGGTAAGTAAAGTGTACCTTTTTGGCCGGGTGAGAATAGCTTTAGGCCAAGGTCCCAACCGGGTATAACTTGTTGAGCGCCTACCTCAAAAGAAAAAGGCATATCTCTTTCAACAGAAGAATCAAACTTACGGCCATCTAGGAACTTGCCAGTATAATGAACTTTGACATGTTGACCGGGCTGCGCTTTGGGCCCTTCAACTTGATTGTCCATGGTATAACAAATCCCTTCGGGGGTTTGCTCAAAAGCAATATCGTGTTTGGTGAGAAATTCTTTGATCATGGCGCAAAGTTAAGGAATTGTTTGAAGTTAGGAAGTTGGAACGCTCAGAATTTGAGTGGTTTTTGACGGTCTAGACTCCCGAGCCCACGATCTCCTCCTTGAAAACTTTCAGAGTGCTCGCGAAAACCTACAAATACTTCCTTGCTTCTCGCACACTCAATGGAGCCAAGCGTTCGCCATGGCGGGCTAAAAAATCACGAACTAGCTCAGGTTTATGCTTGCTGTAATCCCGTAAAGCCCAACCGATGGCTTTTCGGATAAAAAACTCCTTACTTTCACAAGTCAGCAAAATATAGTCTTGTAGCATCTGCCAATCGGTATCCAACTTTGATTTTCGTTGAAAAATCAGGGCAGTGCGCTGTAGCCAGATATTGTCGCTAGTGATCCATTTTTGCGAGTAGGAAATTCGCTGTTCGGGATGAGAAAGCAAGTGCTTCCAAACACTATTACAGAGCATATCAACAGAGTCCCACCAAGATTTACGGACAATCAGGCTTTCATACCAATCGATATAGTTGCTGGGGCCTTTGTGCGCATATTTTTCTAATAGATCAATAGCGACGTATTGATATTCACGTTCGGGGAGCTGCCAGAGGTCTTCTATCACCCCTTGGGGAACGATTTTGTCTTTGCCCACGGCTGCCGCGATCAATGGTTTTTGAAGGATTTTGCGTTCGGGACTTTTGATGCCATGAAAGGGAAAGTGATCTTTCATATAGGCTTGCATTTGAGCAGCATTAGCCGAATCAGCATGTTGCTGGAAGCGTTCCTGCAAGGACAAAACCAGTGGGTGCATAAATCAAAAAAACTTTATGAATCTACGTGAGCGCCAATATAAACTTCTTGGAGAACTTCCATATTGACCCAAATTATATCATCGCGTTCAAAACGATCCGTTTCACGGTAGCCAGCTTTGGTATAAGCGGCTATAGCCCGAGGATTATGAGGAGAAACTTCGATATGGCAACGTGAAACGTTCATTGATTCAAAGAGCCAAGTAGTCAAGAGGATAATGGCTTCGGTACCGTAGCCCTGACTTTGATGTAGTTTACTACCGATGATGATATCCAAATCTACGGAACGGGTCTGCTGATCAATCACATTATAATTGATCTCACCGATGGGTAGGTCTTTTTGAATGATCACAAAACTACGGCCCTCCTGTGGGCGTGAGCCATCAAAGTAATAATCTGGCCATTCGTGCTTGAAGACCACATAAGAAGGAATTTCGTCTCCATAAAGTTCGCCATACCAAAAAGGAGTAGCGTCCGAATGGGTGGCCCATTTGAAGAATCGCTGCCTTTCGGGAAGCGTCATCGGTCTCAATTGGATTTTATTTCCTCGTAAGAGCATAAAATTGGGCCAGGATTAGTCGCATTTAGACATTTATATATTAAGATATATAAATGTACTAATAAGCTGATTATCAATGTAATATAAAGATAAACGGCCTGCGAACCCAATTTATTGAATAATTGTTGAGGAAAGACTAATTCAGATTCAACGTTTCCAAATCGACTGGTAGCATAGTTGAGATGCCGGCTCTCTGCATCGTTACCCCATACATGACGTTGGTCGAAGCCATCGTACGTTTGTTGTGCGTCACGATGATAAACTGAGAAGTCTTAGAAAACTCCTTGATGATATTATTGAACTTATCGATGTTGGCATCGTCAAGTGGAGCATCGACCTCATCAAAGATACAGAAGGGCGCGGGTTTGATCAGGTAGATTGCAAATAGCAAAGCTACGGCAGTCAAGGTCTTTTCTCCACCAGATAACTGTTTGATTGTCAATGGCCGCTTGCCTTTAGGACGAGCGATGATGGAGATTTCAGATTCGAGTGGATTATCCTCATCAAGCAAGATGAGATCACATTTATCATCCTCTGAAAATAGATGACGAAATACCCGCATAAAGTGCTCTCTGACCAGTACGAAGGTCTCTAAGAATTTCTCCTTAGCAGTAAGGTCGATTTCCTCGATTGTCTCTAGAAGCGACTTTTTGGCTTCGAGGAGGTCATTTTTTTGCGTATTGATAAAGTCAAAGCGTTCTTTCATTTCTTGGAACGCTTCCACTGCCATCGGATTGATTTCGCCATAACCTTGTATGCGCTGACGCATCCGTTGGACTTTCGTTTCTAAGTCTTCGAGATCAAATTTTTCGATCCCCTTTTCAAATAAAGCCACTTCGCTCAGACTACTAAGATCTACCTGAAATTCAACTGACATCCGTTCTTTGAGCGAATTGATCTGCAGTCTGATATCGGTGGACTTCTCTTTGAGACTTGTATCTTGAGCTAGTATGCCCTCGCGTTTTGTGCGTTCCACTGAAAGTGACTCCTCTACTTGGTGAATAGAGTTTTTGGTCATGCCAACTTTCTCTTCCATGCGGCCCACGCGATCCTCTTTTTCTTTCTTTTCCTGATAGAGATGCACGATGACATCATCATCTTGGAGGTTGCTTGAGATCAATTCGTCCGTATCCTTACGCACGGTTCCCATGTCCTCTTTGAGCTGCGTATTGGTCTGAGCGTAGCGTTCAATCTCGCTTTCTTTTTGGTCCATTTCCCGAACGATATTCTCGAACTGGTTTTTGATATGGATCAATCGGATGTGCTCTTGATTGTATATCTGAGTCGCCTCATCGAGTTGATAGCCCAAATCTTGGGATTCTCCTCTTTGAGCCGCAAGCTGTGAAGTCAATTGTTGCAGGCTTTCATACTGCAATTTGAGCTGAGGATCAATCTCTACGATGTCCTTTTGCAAACCATCAAGCTCTTTGACGAGGTCTCCGGTACGTTGACCGACGCGTTCGAGGAACTCGCGATGCTCTTTTTCCCTTGATTGTAATACCGACCAATCACGCTCTTTAGTATTGTACTCTTTACGGATCGGCTCCAACTGAGCTGCAAAATCTTCTCGTTTTAAACTTTCAAGTTTGCGACTGGCTTTGTCGAGTTCTACTTTTTCGCTGGTGAGCTGTTTTTGCAGTTTTTTGATGTCTTTGTCTAGTTTTTCGAGGTTTTTGGCCCTACCCAAACGCTTACCCTCAAACAGTCCCAATGATCCTCCATGGAGGGCAAATTGTCGGCGAGAGAGATTGCCAGCTCGCGTCATGAAGATTTGTCCTTCGGGAACTTCTTCCGGAATACCATCTTCATCATTGACGATATAGACCTTGTCGAGGAGATAAGAAGCCAAACGGCGATACTCATCGGCAAACTCCACGACATCCAATGCGCGTTTAGCTTGAGTGAAGAGTAGCGGATTGGTCGGCTTATATTTTTCTAGTTCTTCGAGGATGAAGAAATTAGCACGTCCTTTAGAGGCCTCAGCCAGCATATGGACCGACAAGACTGCATCTTGACGAGTCCTGACCACATAATAGCTTAGATATGGGTCTAAGTAATTTTCAAAAGCTACTTTATATTCATCTGGCACCGCAAATACATCCGAAAGCAAGGGTGCATCTTCGATCCATTTGGCATTTTTCTTCAAAAACTTCACACTAGCAGGGAAACCTTCTAAGTTTTCTACCAGACTCTTGGTGAGGTTATACTCATTTTGACGGGCATCGAGGCGACGATTGGTTTTGTAAACCGTGTCTTTGAGCGTATTGACAATATGCTCAGTTGTCTTGATGTCGGCCTGATTTTGCTCATTCTTCCCCGTGAGCTCATTGACTTGCTTTTCGAGCACTTTGACAGCGGCTTCGAGTTCTTGAGACTTGGTTCCAAACGCATCCAAATCTTCAGAGCGTCTGCTTTTGTCTTCTTCGGCACGCTTTAGTTCAGCTTCTAAACTTTCGATCTGAACTTTTTTGATCTCTTTTTCCCGACTCAGATGTTGGAGTTCTTGCTCGGCAAGACGATGCTGTTCGGTGATACTCTCAGTCTGTTGCTGTTGTTCCCCAAACTGAGACTTGAGTAGATCAAGTGTGGTTTTTAGACCGCTTTCTTTGCTTTGTTGATCACCAAGTTCTTTTTCGATCCGTAGGTGAGACTCTTTGAGCATCACCAAAGAGGATTCATTACGTTCTAATTGGCGTTTTTCGGTTTCCATCTGGTTTTGAATCGACACCTCTCGCTGCTGGAGATATTTGAGTCGTTCATTCTTGATGGATTTTTCAGTCTCTACCGATTGGATACGGCGTGTATGTTTATTGAGCTCAAATTGAGCGTCAGAGAGATATTTTTCATCGTCAAGCAACTCCTTTTTGAGATCCTGAATCCGAGCCTCCCGCTGGGCCATATTGGATTGTAGATTAAGGAGTTGATCTGAGAGATTTGTTTCTAGGACTTGAATCTGAGCTTGCTCCTCACGGATCGTTCTCATAGAGAGAAAGGCAAACTGCGAACTCAAAGTCTTATAGGTCTCCTTAATCTCAAAATACTTTTGGGTGCGAGATGCTTGCTTTTCGAGAGATTTGAGGTTTTTATTGATCTCAAAGAGGAGATCTTCTACCCGTTCTAGATCGTCGTCAGTATCCTTGAGGCGCTTGAGAGTCTGACGTTTACGGATTTTGTATTTGGAGATTCCTGAGGCTTCTTCGAAGAACTTACGACGCTCGCCATGCTTATTGGAAAGAATCTCGTCCACCATCTTAAGCTCGATGATGGCATAGGAATCAGAACTGACGCCTGTATCCAAAAATAGATTATGGATATCTTTGAGGCGGCAATTAACACCATTGAGCATATATTCACTCTCGCCACTACGGTACAACTTACGCGTGATGGTAACCGTACTATATTCAGTAGGGAGGATGTTTTTGGTGTTTTCGAAGGTTAGGCTGACTTCTGCTACATTGGACTTACGGCGGGTCTTCGTACCATTAAAGATGATGTTCTCCATTTTATCGGAGCGTAGATTCTTGGTTTTTTGTTCACCAAGTACCCATCTGATAGAGTCCACGACATTGGATTTGCCACAACCATTGGGGCCAACGATACCGGTGATCCCTTGGTCAAAGACAAATTTTGTGCGTTCAGCAAAGCTTTTAAACCCAAATATTTCCAGACTGGTAAGTTGCATAGTCGCCTAATAGCCATTAATTTACCCATATGAACGTCCTGATTGGCATATTGATCGTATTTGGCCTGATAGCGGGGATACTCTTAATCCGCTATCTCAGGATATTAATGGGGTCCAAAGATAAAAATTATGGCGGGATTCAACGAAGTTCTCGTATTGATCCCCCTAAAGAAACCGAAAAGGAGTTTTTGCCGGGTAGTATTATGGACCGAACATTCATCGATGAAATCCATAAAGAACTAGAAGGAGGCCTCAAAGTCACAGGCGATGATGAGAACAAAAAAACTAAGCGTAGACTCTTTTTTACCAAGAAAGATGTGATGCGTTCTTATATCGTCGATGCCTTATTAGACAAGCCTAAGTATAAGTAGGCTCTCTACCTTTTCTGCCGCTGCGCGGAACGCACCATTTCGAACGAGCGCAGCGAGGAGAAATCTCAAACCTCTCCATCAGGAGAAATCTCAAACCTCTCCATCAGGAGAAATCTCAAACCTCTCCATCAGGAGAAATCTCAAACCTCTCCATCAATCGCTTTCTACCCGCTTTGCGGAACGTTTACCTCTACCTTTGGTCCGGTTTACAGAGGCGTAAAATCTTACGCCTTTACTT
>JBGCFA010000193.1:0-6185 GCA_045106675.1 Bacteroidia bacterium | reverse complement strand
GGGGAGTATCTTTACCGAGCTATTGATCAATGGTTTACAAGGGCAGGCTGCTGATGTGGCTGGCAAAATCACGGTGGGTAGCCTTTACCGATATTTGGAACAACTGTTAAGCCTTGCCGACCAAAAACCTCAATTTGCGGGATATCTTGATAAAGAGTTTGTAATACGTACTAGTAAACCCTCTCTTAGCAAAGAAATCATCCGCCAACTCAAACCTCTTTTTCAAGGAAAAAAAGGAATGTTTCCATTGACACCTGCCCACGAACCAAGTGAAGGTCATGGAGATATTGAAAAGGAGAAAGATTTTAGGCTTCTACAAAAGTTTGCGAATGTCGGCTTTGTTAAGCCTGTTGGCGAGGATCATATGTACTATGCCGCGCTTAATAGTAAGAGTTGCAAACTGACCCCAATTGGTCATTATTATCGCCAGCTAGTCCTCAAAAAACAGATCTAAACCCCTACTTCACCAACTCCCCCACATCTCCCCAAAACAACTCCACCCACTGGCTATACATCTTGCCGGAAGGGTGCAGATTATCGCTGGCGACTAAGTCCGGATCATTGACGGCTTCGCGCGAGATAGGTGTGATATTGAAAAATGGGATTTCTCTAGCCTCGCAGATTGACTGGGCATAGGTATTATATTGATCGAGTTCCTCGCCGATCTTTTGAGGATTAGCCCCTTGCCCAAAAGGAGTCGCGCCATAGTCCGGGATACTGACCACAAAGACCTTGCTTTTGTCGCCCTTGGCGAACGCGATGGCTCGATCTAATAACGCTACAAACTCCTTTTCATAGCGATCAAAGTCATAGCCCCGATATTGATTATTGACTCCGATCAAGAGGGAAACTAGGTCAAAAGTATCGGCCAGCGCACTAGCCTCAATTGCTACTTGCAATTCGTCGGTAGTCCAGCCAGTACGAGCGATGATTTCAGGACTGAGGATTTTGGTGCCTTCCGTATTCAATTTGGTGGCGAGTTGTACGGGCCAACGCTCCGTCTCGTCTACGCTTTGGCCTATGGTATATGAATCCCCTAAAGCGAGATAAGAAAATACTTCATCCGTTTCTTTTGGTAACTCCTCTTTGGGAGACATTTCCGTTTCGCAGGCAATCAAATTCAAGCTCAATAAGAGTACCGCTAACTGAATGATCCTGACCATAGACTTAATTTTGTTGGGAAGCTAAACAAATTATCACTACTCTAACTGCGATCATTGATGTTAGGTTTTGCCCCTTAATAAAAAATTTCTGTTGGCAGGACCTTCAATTGTGAGGAATGATTTTTAATTTTAAAGGATAGATCCTAAGTGGGATCATAAAAAGGAGACGGGCTTGATTTGGAAATTTGAACAGAGACCAGCGGCGGAGGCAGTAGCCCCCCTTATTAAAGACTTGAGTACAACCAAAGCTTTTCCCTCGGTCTTGGCGGAGCTTTTGTTGCGGAGGGGGATCGAGGATTATACAGCGGCTAAAGCATATTTTGCGCCTCAGGCAAGTGAGTTACACGATCCACAGCTTATGAAAAACCTTCCCCAAGCCGTCGTGCGATTGGTGGAAGCGTTCCGCGCAGAGGAGAAAATCCTCCTCTTTGGCGACTATGATGTCGATGGGACTACTTCGGTCAGCCTGATGAGCCTCTTTTTTGAGGCGGTAGGACTGGAACATGAAGTCTATATTCCCGACCGTTATACCGAAGGTTATGGTCTCTCTTTTGCCGGTATCGACCATGCTAATGCTATCGGTGCGAAACTGATGATTACCCTTGATTGTGGGATCAAAGCGGTCGATAAAGTGCGATATGCAGCGACTAAAGGTATCGAAGTAATCATCTGCGATCATCATAAACCGGGGCCCGAATTACCGCCTGCTTTAGCGATTTTAGATCCTAAACAGAACGATTGCCCTTATCCATATAAGGAATTGACGGGTTGTGGTGTAGGCTTTAAGTTGTTACAGGCCTTTTCAACTGCGCTGAACGATCAAGCTCTCTGTCAGGCACCCGATCCTCTGCTAGAGTATGCCGATTTATTGGCCTTGAGTATCGCTTGCGACATCGTGCCGATAACGGGCGAAAACCGAACCCTAGCCCACTTTGGATTAGAAAAAATCCGTAAAAATCCCCTCCCCGGTATCGGTGTCCTCAAAAGCCAAGCGAAGCAGGATCGACATTGGGATATCTCTGATTTGGTCTTTTTTATCGGCCCACGTATCAACTCCGCTGGCCGACTCAATCACGGTAAAGATGCCGTCAAAGTGCTCCGAGGTAAATCTCAAGACCTTATCCAATTAGCAAACGAACTCCAAATCGCTAATGACGAACGCAAGGGATTAGACAAGATCACTACCGATGAGGCTTTGGCCCAAATTGCCGAAAAAACTGATCCAGAAGCGGCTTTTACGACTGTCCTTTACGAGCCACATTGGCACAAAGGGATCATTGGTATTGTCGCTTCTCGTCTAATTGAAACCTATTATCGCCCGACGGTTTTGCTTACCCAAAATGATGGGAAGCTGGTTGGTTCGGCTCGATCCGTCAAGGGTTTTGATCTCTATGGGGCATTGGACCTGTGTCAGGAACATCTGATTCAGTTTGGTGGTCATAAGTATGCGGCGGGTTTGACGATGAAGCCAGAGGCCTTCCCGGCTTTTGTGGAGCGTTTTGAGGCCGTCGTTGCCGAACGCTTGACCGAAGCGCAACGCCAACCCGTTTTAGCGATAGATGCCCCTTTGAAATTTGCCGAAATAGACGCTCGTTTGATTCGATTGATCCAAAGGATGGAACCTTTTGGCCCCTCCAATCGCAAACCTGTCTTTGCGACACCAAACGTTCGAGTAGTTAATAGCGTCATATTAAAAGAAGTTCATCTAAAACTCGTTGTACAATCAGACGATCGAATGTTCGAAGCCATCGGGTTTAATATGGCCGAAAAATGGCATCGTTTAGCGAGTAATGATGTGCATATTGCATATCAACCAGACTTCAATACCTGGAACGGTAAAACTAAAATCAATCTCAGACTGAAAGACATAAAGCATCCGAATGAAGCGATCATATTTCCCGATTAGTATTTTACTGACACTCTTTATGTTGTCAGCCCTTGTGCTTGACGCTCAGCTACTCTTTTGGGAGTACGAAAATATCCTTACAGACATCCAACAATCAGGGGCTAGTCCTGATCTGCATACTGATGATGCAGGTAATCTCCACGTTTCTTTTTGGATACGCTCCGAAGAGAAACTTATGTATGCGCGAAGAGATAAGGCAAGTGGGCAATGGACCTATGAACAAGTGCCTGACAATGGCGCTTATGGTCTCCGTTCCGCGATCGTTACCGATGCCAATGGGTTTGTACATATCGCCTATTTGCACAAAAACGGAGATGATGCTTGGTTGCATTATGCCACTAACGAAAGCGGGAGCTGGCAAAGCAATCGAATCTTTAATAATTCTGATTTGGGAGCCTATGGCGAAGGGACAATTTTCCCCTTTTTCCTCAAGCATTCACTTGATATCACCTTACAAAGTAATGGCGAACCTTTGGTGATGTTTTTCAATGGAAAAGTAAGCAGTACGATCCCATGTAACACAGCACCCGGATTGACAAGTTATAGCGTATATGAGCTTAATCTAAACTTGATCGCTAAGCAAACCAATGATAGTTGGAATCATAATCAATTGCCCGATGTAGACTTTCTTGAATCTTTTGGCTGTTTACCGGGCGTGGATCGCTTTGGTGAGTTTTGTCAGATTTTACCTGGTCCTAATGGCTCTTATTATGCCGCCGCCAATGCGATGCACTCTGGAAAATTGGTTTGGGCTCAGTCTGGGAATAATAATTTATTGAACTGGACCTATCATGCAGCGGACTCCTTGGAGCGGGTCTTCAATACTGGTTTAAGTTCTAATACCTTTTATGAAGGTTTTGACGATGTAGTATTTGACCAATCACCTGATGGGCAGATACATATGATTTATACTACTTCGAACTTCTATGGTAAACTGAGCAATGATGACTCGCGAAAACGTTTTTTCTATAATCGTTTTCATCCGGATTCATTGGGAGACCCTAATTATGCGCCTTTTTATAAGGAAGTAACTAGCCGTGATGGGTATAAAAATCACCTCTCTATTGCTGCAAAATCAGCAGATTCGATTTTTATTTCATATCAAATCGCAAATTCTAGCGACGTGATTGTCTCGCAATCTACCAATGGTGGTGATGCATGGGATATCGATACTTTGTTTTCGGCTCCAGTAACCTCAAAAATGAAAATGGAAATATTTGAGGATAGCGTGTTTTTGTTGGCTTATCATGAGGATCTAGACTATCTATCTCTATCACGACGTTCAGTAGATGTCAATAACTGGATTACTGAAAACGCCAGTTTGACAGAGACGAGTGCATTTTATTTTGACTCTGAGGTTGAGCGTTCGGGTACCGATGATAAAATGTATATGGCCTTTGACGAAGCCGCAACTGCCTCCGTCATATATGGGGTAAGAACCAATGGTAATTGGGCCTATGAAACCGCAGCAGCTGATGTTGGACTAGTACGAGGAGTCGCCCTTGCTCGCTATGCTAACGGAGATCCGGTGATTGCATATGTCGACGAAGATGACAAAAAACTAGAGGTCGCGACTCGGTCAGCTGGTGTATGGCAGATAGCCGAAGTACAAACCGGAGGCGAATATCGTGATTTGCAATTGGTAGAAGTAAATGGGACGATGCACCTCTGTTATTACCTTGCCAGTGAAGGCGAATTAAGGCATGCCTATCTTGATATGGCAGGTGCCCTCTGGAATAATCAATTGATCGATAATACTAGTCTGATCATCGGGCAACAACCTTCCTTAAAAGTAGATGATAATGGAAAGTTATACGTGGCCTATGTCGATGTCTTTGGGGCAAAGTTGAAAATGGCGACTCTACCAGCTGGAGGAAGTTGGGCCTTTACTGATATAACAAATTCCCAGTCTTATATCCCTGCTTTTCCTGATTTGGAACTGACTCAAAGCGGAGAAGTCGTGATAGCGTTCCGCGACGCGAGTGCAAACCGCATCTTAGTCGTAAGCGCAGATGGTCTAGGGGGATGGGATATCGATCCTGTGATCGGTGATTTCACCAACTTAGTAGGTGCTCCTCTTGAGCTTTTGTTAGATAGAGAAGATCGACCTTGGGTGCTTTACAATTATCTTTCCGCCTCTGACGAACTCCGCCTCGTACGTCGCGATGCTCAAGATACTTGGAATCAGGTTTCGGTGCTCAATAATATCAATCAGATCGCCAATAGCTTTGATTTTCATTTAGTAGGGGATGATTTTTATGTCCTCGGCAAGCAAAATCGACCTGGAGCAAATGGTATCGGATATCTTTATTCTCCGAGTGGCGTGAATACCAGTTTAGAAAAAGCCTTTGCGGAAGGGGGATTTTCGATCTGGCCCAATCCTAGCAACCAAGAGCAAATGCAGTTGAGCTTTGACCTATTGAGTGCTCAAACTTTTGGGATTGATCTTTACAACCTACAAGGCCAGAAGATACACTCTATACATAAGACACAGCTTTTTGCTTCCGGAACTCATCAAATACAATGGGAATTGCCTAAGGTGAGTCCGGGAATGTATTTTGTGGTACTACAAACGGATGCAGGACGATTGACGCAAAAGCTTGTGGTCCAACCATAAGAGATTGAATACTATAAATCAAAGCGGTGTCTTCTTAGGCATCGCTTTTTTTATTAAATTTTCCATAGTATGATTACTCCAATACTCTCTGATAGTCTTACCTTTACAAAGAACGATCAATCTAAGGCTCCACCTCTTATGCAACTCTCCGCCCGCAAACTCGTCAAGAAGTACAAACAAAGAGCCGTCGTAAAAGGCGTCTCTCTCGAAGTGAGTCAAGGCGAAATAGTGGGTTTACTCGGCCCCAATGGTGCTGGCAAGACAACCAGTTTCTATATGATCGTAGGACTGATTCGCCCCAACCAAGGACAAATATTCCTAGACGGTCAAGATATCACGAACTTACCCATGTATCGACGTGGACAGTTGGGAATTGGTTATTTGGCGCAGGAAGCCTCTGTTTTTCGCAATCTATCGGTGGAGGACAACATTATGGCGGTCTTGGAGATGGGTACTACGCTCAATAAAAAAGAGCGTAGAGAACGTACAGACCAATTGT
>JBGCFA010000192.1:0-32103 GCA_045106675.1 Bacteroidia bacterium | reverse complement strand
GATCCGTTAAACGGATATAAAGCTGAGTTTCACCTCTAAAAGAAAAATTTGTAGTTTAGCATTACAAAATCAGATCTTAAAACGCTTTATATCCAATATGGCAGGACATAGTAAATGGGCCAATATTAAGCACCGTAAAGGTGCTCAAGATGCAAAAAGAGGTAAGCTTTTTACCAAATTGATCAAAGAGGTCGCCGTTTCTGTAAAAGAAAAGGGGGATGATCCCGATGCGAATCCGCGCTTACGTCTTGCAATCCGAAATGCCCGCAAGGCAAGTGTACCTAAAGAGAAAATAGACGCTGCGATCAGTAAGGGTAGTGGATCGGATGGTGCTAATTATGAGGAAGTTACCTTTGAGGGCTATGCCCCTAATGGAGTAGCTGTATTTGTGGAAGCATTGACCGATAACAACAATCGAACAGTAGCTAATGTACGCTCTCATTTCAATAAATATAACGGCAGTATGGGCAAAAATGGCTCCGTCGATTATATGTTTGAACGTAAAGGTGTATTTATCTTCTCAGCCGAAGGCTTGGATGAAGATGAAATAACCATGGCACTACTCGAAGGAGGACTCGAAGATTTAGAGCGCGAAGAAGACAACTTTATCGCAACCTGCGCTTTTGAAGATTACGGTGCCCTTAATACCGAAATCGAAGCCCTCAATATTGATGCTGAGAGTTCTATGCGACGCATGCCCGCCACTACAGTCGCCTTAAATGTTGATCAAGCTAGATCTGTTTTAAAGTTGATCGATGTCATCGAAGATGATGATGATGTGCAGCAAGTCTTCCATAATATGGAGATATCCGAAGAGTTAGCAGCTGCCTTAGCTGAAGATTAGACTCCTCTACTAAATAATATCACCCCTTCTTGTCTGAGACGAGAAGGGGTTTTTTGTATTTCCAAAATCCACTTTAAAGTGGATAATGATATTTTTAGTTGTGATTCTGCAACTTTTTTGTTGCAAAACTTGCATTATTGGATTGTGGTTCGCAACTTTAAAGTGTGATAAATGATTCAGTTATGCCAAATACCCTACTAATTCGTGATGAGACCTTTCAGGGAATATGTCTGCAAGAGCGACAGCTCACGATGGAAGCTGAATGGGTGAGCGTCAGGGAGATTGTAGCGGCTCGCGTGATACAAGAAGTCGAGGCCTATAATCAAAAAGTAAATTCTACCCTGAGTCGTTTTATTCAACGCCGCTCCGCGGAACGCCTCCTCAAGGAGGAAGGCCGTAAGGAAAAGAAAAGAGAAGTAGATGCCGAAAAGCAAGTCTATATCGCATTAGACGCTTTTTACGGCAATGGATATTTCGTCCTCATCAATTCTGTGCAAGCAGAATCGCTAGACCAACTCGTACAGATTAACCCTCAAACAGTCGTCAGTTTTTTGCAACTCGCTCCTCTGGTTGGCGCATAGGTATAGCTCAAATTGATTACTCACTCCCTACAGCAAAACCATTATGTTATCGATCTTCAAAAACCTTTTTGGCCTTGACGAATCAGCGGTAGCTCAGAGCGCTAATGCATCCTTCAATATTGAACCTGAAGGAGAGTTTGGGCCGCTTTTTCGTCAGATAATAGAACAGGCAAATACTTATCGAAAAGAAGTCAATTATAACGTCAAATGGAGTGATCTCGAAGCCTATCAAAGGCTAAAAAAACTGCCTGTAGAGAAGCACAGAGAGTGCTTTTTTCTCAATATTGATTGGTTAGGAGCTTATTGGCGCTATTTGCAAACCAAAGATTATCGGAACTCTGCTGCATACGATATGCATTCTCACGTAGGAGAGGCTCTATTGACGACCCTCGCCCAAAAAGATCTAGCGTTCCGCGAAGCAGACTATGAACAGTACTTTAGACTATGCCGCTCATATGGTAGAGAAAGGATACACCTTTTTCATCAATGGCCTCACAATTATGTGATCAATCGACTAGAGCGTTTTGCTGAGCAAAACCCACTTAGTTTAGGCTTTCAGCGCTTCCTATCAGAGATGACTCAATGGCTAGATTGGCAGGAGGATGTGAATTATTATTGGGGAGCAGACTGTAAGAAGGCCTTGCAAAAACTCAAAACGATATTGTATCACAATGAGGAAGTCCACAGTACCAGCAAGGAAAACTGAGAATCTATTAGTACCCATATTTGATGAAGCCCAATGACCAATATCTGTGTATCGTGCCTACCCGAAAACCGGTAAAAAATCCATGGAAGCTTTTTCTACCTTTCGATGGTGATCACGGACTCTCCATTTTGTTGAGCAAAGCCTTCCTCTTGATGGAAGACGACCAAATTACAGATACCACTATTACTCGTCAGATAAATCCATAAACCCAAACTCATGTATCGTTATTACCGTTTTTATGATCACACTTATTGGAAGCTATTAGCAGTTATCGTAGGCACCATGCTGGGGCTTGGTATATTAATTTGCCTCTCATAAGGCATTACTAGGCTGGTATCATGCCGCTTCTTTCTGTAATTTTGGGGCAAAACTTGACCCCATGCAGAAACCCGCATTTGATCGCCTTCGCAAACTCAATCAGGAAGCTCTTTTGGGCGGCGGTGCCGAACGCATCGACAAACAGCACGCCAAAGGTAAATTGACCGCCCGCGAAAGATTAGAGTTATTACTAGATGAAGGTAGTTTTGAAGAAATCGGCAAGTTTGTAAAACACCGTTCTACTCAGTTTGGTCTCGAAAAGCAACAGTTTTTAGGAGACGGAGTAGTGACGGGCTATGGCAAAATACACGGCCGATTGGTCTATGTATTTAGTCAAGACTTCACCGTATTTGGTGGTTCCTTATCTGAGACACATGCTGAGAAGATCTGCAAAATCATGGATCTTGCGGTGCAGAACGGGGCGCCTTTGATTGGTCTCAATGATTCGGGTGGAGCGCGTATTCAAGAAGGAGTGGTTTCACTGGCTGGCTATGCTGATATTTTTTATCGTAATGTGCAAGCTTCAGGAGTGATCCCTCAGATATCCGCTATTATGGGGCCTTGTGCTGGAGGAGCGGTTTACAGTCCTGCCATGACGGATTTCGTTATGATGGTCGAAAACTCCTCCTATATGTTTGTTACTGGGCCCAATGTGGTCAAAACAGTTACTCATGAAGAAGTGAGTGCTGAAGAATTGGGGGGAGCGATGACCCATGCGAGTAAGAGTGGGGTTACTCATTTTGCTGCCGCCAATGAGGCTGAGTGCATCCTCCAACTAAAGCAACTCTTGAGCTATTTACCGCAAAATTGTGAAGAGGACGCCATTCGTATTGCTTGTACTCAATCGGCAAGCGATCCGATTCCAGCCTTGAACAATATAATCCCAGACAATCCTAATCAACCCTACGATATCAAGGAAGTGATAGAGGGAGTTTGTGATGAGGCGAGTTTCCTAGAGGTGCATAAGCATTATGCCGAAAATATTGTTGTAGGTTTTGCCCGTCTGGATGGGCGCAGCATCGGGATTGTGGCAAATCAGCCTGCGGTACTCGCTGGTGTATTAGATATACAGAGTTCTACAAAGGCGGCGCGTTTTGTGCGTTTTTGCGATGCTTTCAATATTCCGTTGCTAGTATTTGAAGATGTTCCGGGCTTTTTGCCCGGCACAGATCAGGAGTGGAACGCAATTATTACCAATGGTGCCAAACTGCTTTATGCGTTCAGCGAAGCTACTGTCCCACGCATCACGGTGATTACCCGCAAAGCCTATGGTGGCGCTTATGATGTGATGAATTCGAAACATATCGGAGCTGATATGAACTATGCTTGGCCTACCGCTGAGATTGCCGTAATGGGCGCCAAAGGAGCTTCTGAGATTATATTTAGAAGAGAAATTGCTTCTGCCGATGATCCCGAAGCAGCCTTAGAGGAGAAAGTGAATGAATACACCGAAACCTTTGCAAACCCTTACAAAGCAGCCGCAAGAGGTTTTATTGATGAAGTCATCCTTCCAGAGCAAACACGCGCCAAGCTAATCCGCGCTTTTGAAATGCTCGAAAACAAAGCGGTCAGTGGCCCCAAAAGAAAACATGGAAATATACCTTTGTAGTAAATAGTCCGGAGTCCTTAGTCCGTAGTATTATGTGTATATATTTTTACTGCTGACTAGGGACTCTCGACTCCCAACTTAGATAAAAATGTACCCCCAAGCATTTGTCGAGCGTATGCAGACGCAATTGGGAGATGAATATCCCGCCTTTGAAGCAGCATTAACGAGAGAGTCTGCAGTGAGCCTAAGCTGGGAGGACGCGATCCAATACCTACGCCGAGAACCCTTCAAAACTCAATTGCCCAATGGTTGGGCCTTACTCAAATACCAAGACATCACGCTCGGTTGGATCAAGCAAATCGGCCATCGCGCTAATAATTATTACCCTCAAGATTGGCGCATTCGCATGGCAAAACCTGCCGATAAGCCTTGGACTCTGGCTTAGGCGATAAATTGAACGATTATTTTGATACATTGATCTTTTCAATGCTACAATCTAAGCCCGCATGCCTACTACTCCCAATCGCCGCAAATTCCTTGTCAATAGCCTCAAAACGATGGCACTTTTGCCATTAGCGAGTCCGTTGCTACAATCTTGTAATGCGCCATCAGCGAAAGAAGAAAGCGTTCCACAAGGTGGCAAAAAACTCAATATCCTCATCCTTGGAGGCACTAGTTTTTTGGGACCGCATCAGATTGCCTACGCTTTGGGCAGAGGGCATAAGATCAGCACTTTTACGCGAGGGAAGACTAGGCCGAGTGTGCATGCAGACTTATTTGATCAGGTAGAATCTCTCCTTGGCGATCGGGCTGACAATCTTGAAGCTCTCAAGGGTCGTAAGTGGGATGCCGTAATTGATAATTCAGGTCGTCGAGTAAAATGGACCGAGGATACAGCAAAGTTGCTCAAAGACAGCGTGGACCTTTATGTATATACCTCTTCTACGGGAGTCTTTTATCCGTATTTGACTGATGAGATCAAAGAAGATTATCCGCCAGTTTTAGAAATGCCTGATGTAAATGGGGATGAGGAGATGGAGTTGGAATATGGCTATGGCATTATGAAAGCCAAGTCTGAAATGGCCGCTAAGGAGCATTTTGGGGCTGATCGGACGATTGTGGTACGACCTACTTATATGATAGGACCAGCCGATAAGACTGACCGCTTCATCCATTGGCCGATCCGTTTGAACCAAGGAGGAGAGGTGTTAGTGCCGGGCAAGGCGGATGATCCGATCCAGGTGGCAGATGTGCGCGATATTTCCGAGTGGATGATCAGACTGATTGAGCAAAAAGCGATCGGTACTTATAATGCGGCCGGGCCGAACGCTAAAACTGGAATGCTAGATTTTATCAAGGAAGCCAATAGTGCTTTTGAGGCTGACAATAGCCTCGTCTTGGTAGATGATTATGAGTTCCTCAAGGAGCAGAAAATCCATTATATCGTGCCGTGGGTCATGCCCGAAGGTAATAATTGGGCCTCCTCTCGGATTAGTAATGCTCATGCTATCGCCCATGGTTTGACCTTTAGGCCACTAGTCGAAACCATGAAAGATACCCACGCTTGGTGGTATAGCGATGCTGTTGGTGCGGAAAAACGCCAAGCCTATCTCGATAATGCAGATAGTGTACTTGCTAGAGAAGCTGACATTTTAGCAGCTTGGAAGCAAAGAGCTTGATCAGCTTTGAACCTCAGTAATCTCTTATTTTGGCATCCACCAGCGAAATTGTCCCCAAAAGAAGCGTTGGGCGAAGCTCCAAAAACCAGCAAAACTTGGCTTGACAAAGCTATCTATCTGCCCGATCACCTTGCAGCCTCCTGCTGGCATATCTTCTACCCAAAATTGTAAGCGGGTAGGTCTGATCCAACGCAGACTCAAGGCATAACTCCCATAAAAATAATGGAGATCGCGATAACGCTGATCCTGAATCTCGGTCAATACTCCCGAAAAATTGATCAATGGACCGTGATGAGCATTAAGTACTCCTTCGCTAAAGTCTGCGGTATCTTCCCCTTCAGGAGCGACAAATTCCACCTTATAGGGCCACACTTGATTCTTGGTAAATGTTTCAGGAGTGTTGAGCCAATCCCATATCTCTCTGCGAGAACGCTTGGATACGACTTCAAATCTGTGAGTATGAGTGATGAATCCAGTGGGTTGGGCGTTAAGTTGTATAGTGGAGCTTGCCATTTGCACTTTTTTCTACTAACTGGGAAGCTGCCACTAAGTTTATTTTGATAAAAATTCATAGCTTAGGATTAGTGCCAAGAGACTACTACACGTTTACAATTATTCCTTGTTATGCAAAAGAAAAACTCGCAAAAAAACTCTCGTAGAACTTTTATTAAAACTGCCGCTGCTGCTACTGGAGGCTTTATGATCGTCCCTCGTCATGTATTGGGTCGAGGCTTTATTGCTCCAAGTGACAAACTCAACCTCGCAGCCATTGGTGCTGGTGGTAAAGGTGGCTCGGACATACGAAATGCTTGGAACAATGGCGCTGAAAATGTAGTTGCTTTGGCGGATATTGATTCGGCAAGAGCTAAAGACAGTCGCAAAAAATTCAAAAAAGCCCAATATTATAAGGACTTCCGCAAGATGTTCGATGAGATGGGCGACGATATAGATGCTGTAACCATTTCAGGACCGGACCATATGCATGCCGTCGCAGCCATGACCGCGATGCAACAGGGCAAACATGTCTATGTCCAAAAACCACTGACTCATAACATCTACGAAGCCCGTAAGCTGACCGAAGCAGCTCGTGAATATAAGGTCGTCAGCCAAATGGGTAATCAAGGGGCCTCTAATCCCGGTCAAGTCCAGATGATGGAATGGTTCAATGCCGGCAAGATCGGTACGGTGCATACCGTGCATGTTTGGACCAACCGGCCTGTTTGGCCTCAGGGCATCCCGATGCCTACTGATAAGCCTAATATGCCTTCTCAAATCAGCAAGGAGGATTGGGATGTCTTTATTGGCCCTGCAGAGCATATGGATTATCATCCGCTCTTTCACCCTTTCAAGTGGAGAGGTTGGTGGAACTTTGGTACTGGCGCCCTCGGAGATATGGGTTGCCATTTGATCGATCCTCCCTTTAGAGTATTGGGACTTGGTTATCCGACTGAGGTTGAGTGTAGCGTAGGGCAGGTATTTACGCGAGATTGGACTCCTGAGTATATTCCTGGAGGTTGCCCGCCTTCGTCGAACGTGCAAATCAAATTTCCTGCAACTGCCAATAATGATAGCGAGTTGACTTTGATCTGGAATGATGGCGGTATTCGTCCATTTCATCCTGAATTGATTCCGGCTGACGATTATTTAGCTTCTACCGATAGCGCTAATGGGGTGATCATGATCGGCGAAAAAGGAATCATGACTTGTGCGACTTATGGCCGTAATCCAAGATTATATCTACCAGGTGAGGAAGTGCAGACTATGCCCGAAGGCTATACTGGAGGCTATCGTCTACACGATGCACCAGAGCATGGGCACCAGATGTATTGGACAGAGGCTTGTAAAGCAGGCTATATGAGTGAGGAGCACAAAGCCTTGACCTCATCCTTTGACTATTCTGGCCCACTCACTGAGACTGTCTTGATGGGCAATATGGCGATCCGGTCTTATCAACAAGCCAAAGAAGAAAATAAACGACGCACTTTCCCTGGGCGGAAACGTCTCCTTTGGGATGGCGACAATATGAAAGTAAGCAACTATGATGCTGCCAATGAATTTGTGGGGCGTAAGTACCGCGATGGTTGGAAGCTAGTATAGTCAGGTCAGGACATAAAAAAACACCAGTCTGTAACTAGACTGGTGTTTTTTTTAAGTTTTTACTGATGCTCAAAGTAATCTTCGGGGTCCATATGTAAACCGTCTCTGATTACTTCATAGTGCAAATGTGGATTGGTACTCCTTCCGGTAGTACCAACAAAGCCAATGGTATCGCCTTCTACGACTATTTCTCCTAGCTTGACGTTGGTGCCAGAGAGATGGGCGTAGAGAGTAGCAAACTCTTCATCATGGTGTATCACGATATACGTGCCATAAGAGCTGCTGTCGGCGCGGGTAACCAATTTGCCAACTTTACCGGTTGCTGTCGCTAGGACAGGAGTGCCGATAGGAGCGGGGAAGTCGATACCTTTGTGCATTTTGTCAACATTGAGGATCGGATGTTTTCTCATTCCAAACATGCTGCTGATCGGTACCCCTGAAGGAACCGGGCGGCTGGTTGGAACAATATCGATCTCAAATGGGTCTATTGTTCGCAAATGTGCTTGCTGCACCTTAAGTGTTGCACTAGCTACGTTTGCTTTTGATAAGAGAATCGCTGTGTCGGTGTTTGTTGAAAAAGAAAATGAGCTTGATGACACCATTACGAAAGCGGCAATTGCTATCGCTGCGACACTCATTATAAAATGCTTCATAAAAAGTGAATAGGTTTCAAATATATATTATAGAACGTAAGACGTTCATGAATCTCTATTTTGCTTACTAATACGTCAAAAGAACGAATTGGGTGGTTGCCCTTGAATGCCCCGAAAGTACTAAATCTGTAGTCATATCAGACACTGTTGTTGGCTTTGCTCATCTTTTGTCGCCAAAAGTTTAAGAAAATTTAACAATTGCCTGAATAACAGATTGTTGTACAAATACGTCAAAGAAACAGTGTGAGTTTACGAGGGTAAGTTTGATAAGGTTTTCGCTTTTGTAAAAAGCTTATCCACAACTTAACTCTCTGACAATGAGTTGTCCACACTCACTTCTTGCAAAAAACATGCCCCATTCTTACTCAGAATGGGGCGACAAAGGTACGAAATATTTTGAGAGACAACTACGATCAATAATTAATCGCTTGTCTACTTGATAAACTCATAGCTCAATGGATAACGATAATCTTCACCATCACGGGCTTTTAAACCAGCGATAATCGGGAAGATAATTTGCATCACAGCAACCGCAAAAAGACCCACAATCCCTACCAAAATGATCACCAAAATCCCAGAGATAATACTCAAAATCAGCATCGTAATCTGAAAATTAAGCGCTTTCTTACCTTCCTGTTCCACATATGGCATCTCATCTTTTTTGGTCAAATAGATGATCAGAGGCGCGATGATCCAGCCAAAGCCTAGGAAAAATCCGGACAGGCTACTTAGGTGAATTAACATGCCCCAGGTACTTTCGTCTTCACTAAGGGGTTGGATCGAGGAGTTTGATAAATCTTCCATTTTTTGTTTAAGGGTTTGCGTGAATGTTTGTATTTACGGTTCTAAATAAATGACGGCAATTTGTGAGTAGGGTTGGAAGCCTATCTCAAAAACACTTACTTTTCATTAAACAATATACTATGATCCGAGTAGGTGTCTCTCCTTGTTTTCTTTATCAAGACCCAGAACGTAACGTTTTTGGCCCTAAGACTCTCGCCTATATAGAGCAGGACATGGCCCGTTATCTCAGTCGGCCCGGTATCCAAGTGATTTTAATCCCTCATTTACCCAAAGCTGAGTGGCAAAGCATGCTCGATCAAGTAGATTTGCTCGTTATGCAAGGCGGTAACGATATCTCCCCCCAATCTTATGGCGCCAAACCCATTGCAGACGGACGTTGGCCTGGTGATCCTTTTCGAGACGAATACGAGCTACACCTGATGGACTACGCTCTCAAGCAAGGCAAGCCCCTCTTTGCGATCTGCCGCGGCTTCCAACTACTCAACGTCTATTATGGCGGCACCCTCTATCAAGACATCGGCATTCAGCGACCAGAGAGCATTTCACACCGTGATGCAGTCGCTTACGATCAGGTCTATCATGGACTTACGGCCGTGCCGAACGCTCCTTTTGAGACTTACTTCCAAGACGAAACCAATTGGACCGTCAATACCATCCATCATCAAGGCATCCAAACCATCGCCCCCAAACTAGAAGCTTGGGCCCACGCTAGTGATGACCAAATGGTGGAGGTGCTAGGCGGTACTGAAGTCGCTCCCGGCAAAATCATCGGTGTCCAATGGCATCCGGAGTTTGCTTGGAATGCACCCGTACCGCACCATAGTTCTGAGCGATTGTATGATTGGGTGTTGGGGCATGTCGGGGGATAGTCGTTGAGAGGCCGTAGTATTATCTTCTAAGGCCCTTCAATTAGCTTGAATCAGCTTCGATGATATGATATTTGGGCATTATGTTTGAATATAACATTCTTCATACATGGTCTCAGCAAAGAATCGTATATTTGCGAGCAAAATTTGTCCTAAGCATATCTATGCGACTGCCTCAATTACTGCAAACCCAAAGACTCAACCTCCGCCCTCATCGTCTTGAAGATTTTGATGGCTTCTTTACCTTCTTGTCCAATCCAGAAGCGACCCGCTATATTACCTTCTCCTCTGAAGAACGAACCCGTGAAGGTTCTCTAGCGTTCTTCGAAGAAATCCTCGCAACCTATGATACTGAAAGACCAGTATTTGGTTTGGCTATCGAAGAGCAAGAGACTGGGGCTTACGCTGGCTTTTGTGGCTTGGTCAATATGCAAGAAGAGCAAGGCGCAGAGGTTTATTATGTTTTGTTGCCTGAATTTCGTCGTAAAGGCTATGCCATTGAGCTGGCTGAGACCTTGTTTGACCATGCCTATCGCGAATTGCAAGTGTCGCGCCTGACTTGTTTTTTTCCTAAAGACAATGGGCCAGCCCGCAAGGTCGTAGAGCAATTAGGTATGCAAGACGAAGGGCTGACCGATCATGATGCTTATCCCACTCAAGTGCATCGCTATACATTATGGCGTAAAAACTGGCGTGAGGGCAAGTAGATCCTGACAAATTCTGTATCTTCAAAAGCAAAGTTCTTAGCCCATGAAAGCGGTTATTCCAGTAGCTGGCGTAGGTACTAAACTGCGCCCACATACACATACTCAACCTAAGCCTCTGATCCCAGTGGCCGGAAAGCCGATCTTGGGCCATATCATTGATAATTTGATTCGGGCAGGTGTCCAGAAGCAAATTTTTATCATTGGGTATCTCCGCGAAAAAGTGCAAGCATACGTAGAAGAAAACTATGCTGGCAAGATCGAAATGGAGTTTGTTATCCAAGAACCTCGTAAAGGTTTAGGCCATGCGCTGTGGATGTGCCGTGAGCATATCCAAGAGGAGGAAGAAATATTAGTGGTACTGGGAGATACGATTTTTGGCAAGGATACTGATAAAGTATTGGCGATGGAGGGATCTGTCTTAGCCGTGCAAGAGGTTGATCGTCCGGGTGAATTTGGCGTTGCAGTCCTCGATAAAGAGGCACATGTCCGCAAACTCACCGAGAAACCCAGTATTCCTACCAGCAATCTCGCCTTGGTGGGTATGTATAAGATAAATCAAATTTCGATTTTGATCGAAATCTTGGACAAACGCGTTATGCAAGGCATCCGAGAAGAAGATGAATACCCACTTACTGAGGCTTTGCAGTCGATGGTTGAAAGAGGGATCAAGTTGCGCACCTTAGCGGTAAACGATTGGTTTGATTGTGGACGTAGTGAATCCCTTTTACAAGCAAATCGCATCCTCCTAGCAAGAGAAGACAATCTCCCAAGCTATGATTTTCCTAATTCGGTGATTATTCCACCAGTTTGGATATCAGAAGGTTGTGTGATCGAAAACTCTATCGTAGGACCTTTTGTTGCGATTGCTGAAAATACGCATCTCAAAAATTCTATCGTTACTGATTCTATATTGGGAGCCTATGCCCGACTAGATTCTATCACACTCAATAAATCGGTGATTGGCAATGACACTCTCCTTCGTGGCAAGGCCAACTCCATTAATATCGGTGACAATACCGAAATAGACTTTTCTGATTAATTGTTGAATTAATCACTCAGCTCTTCAAAGCTTCCAAAATTCAAGCATTCTACATGATCTATCACCTCGTTGACCCAAATGTCTGGGAACAAGTACTCGATTCAGACCAAAATACCTACGCAGCTCCTTCCTTGGAGTCTGAGGGTTTTATCCATTGCTCTACCCGAGAACAACTGATACCCACTGCTATCGCACATTTTGAGGCCTTTGATGAATTGGTAGTGCTCGAAATCTTACCCAAAAAGATCAAACCGATCTTGAAATATGAACCATCACGTGAGGGCGAAGAATTCCCCCATGTTTACGGCCGTATACCTTTGAAGGCAGTAGAAAATACTTTCATGATCATGCGCTTGCCTGGGAAAGAATGGGAAGAGGTGCATTAGGCAATTTGGCCTAAGTTCTCTCTTTGTGTATTTTAGTAGCTATGGAGACCTATGCTACTTTCTTGAGTTACGCCATACCTGGCTTCGTATTGTTGATCCTGATTGAGTCCGTTGCGGCTCGTTTGATGGGGATGAAAATCAGTGTTGGCCTTGATACGATATCCAGTCTTAGCTCGGGTATGACCAATACCTTGAAAAGCATTTTAGGGCTATCTGTAGTGATCGTGAGTTACGATTGGATGCAGGAGCATATAGCTTTGACTCATATCAATTCCTCCGTATTGGTATATATTCTCTGCTTTATTGGGGTAGACTTTGCCTCCTATTGGTCTCATCGTTTCAACCATGAGATCAACCTTTTCTGGAATCGCCATATCGTCCATCACAGTAGCGAAGAGTTCAATCTCGCTTGTGCCTTAAGACAAACGATTGCCTCTTTTATAGGGATCTACTTTTTCCTCAATATCCCGATGGCTCTGCTGGGGATTCCTACCCAAGTCTTGGCCATAGTGGCTCCGTTACATCTATTTGCACAGTTTTGGTACCATACTCGTCTCATCAATCAGATGGGATTTCTAGAGCAAATTTTAGTTACGCCTTCACATCACCGTGTCCATCATGCTATCAATGATCAATACCTAGATAAGAATTATGCCGCCATTTTCATCCTATGGGATAAGTGGTTTGGTACTTTTCAAGAAGAAATGGCTGATGTCCCAGCAGTTTATGGTACCAAGAAGCCCGTCAATACTTGGAATCCATTCCTCATCAACTTTATGCATGTTTGGGGGATCGCCAAAGACGCGTTCCGCACCGCGAGCTGGTGGGATAAAGTACGTATCTGGTTCATGCCTACTGGTTGGCGCCCCGATGACGTAAAAGAAAAGTATCCTGTACATTATTGGGTCAATGCAGGAGAACAAGTCAAATATACCACTCCAGCCAGTCGTTCGCTGGAAGCGTGGGCGTGGATACAACTAGTCATCAATAATCTATTTCTCTATCATCTCTTGGTGAGCATTGGCGATCTCAATGCAGGGGAGATAATCCTTTATTCCTTATTTATCGGCCTCAGCGTTTTTGCCTACACCAGTTTGATGGATCGTCATCCAATTGCGGTTTTGGCGGAGGGCTGTAAACTATTGCTCGGCTTAGGACTCTTTCTTCAGAGTAGTAGTTGGTTTGGCCTAGAGACCGTCATACCCGGAGGGCTTAGCCTCATGCTCGCTTATATGGGGATAGCCTTCGGACTAACGCTTTATTTTATCTATTTCGAGAAGGGGGGTCGCAAAGCGGAAGTGTGATTTTTTTTCGTCTATTACTTGCAATTTCTTTTGGTTCCACGCTTCGCGGAACGTTTGACTGTTGAGGCGCAAGATCTTGCGCCTGTACGGAGAATTTCTGTTTTTCCGGCTTTGCCGAACGCTCTCCCATCAAAAAAAGTGCTAGCAAGCTTTCGCCTACTAGCACTCAGTATTTTGTCTATATCTCTTAGAGTGTCGTTTCTATCTCTTGTACTCTACGTCTGATTTCATCTAGTTCACGATCGATTTCCGAATCATCCCATTGAAACATTGGGTCATTATCAACTACTTGTTGGACCAATTCAGGGCGTTCACTGGAAGTGATCGGCTTTCTACCTTGATCAAAAGTGTAAAACGAACCCGTAACTGCTACACCTAGGAACAATGCCATGGCAACAGTCGCGAGTGCTTTGAGGGGGAGGTCTTTAGGGATGCGTTGCCAGAGACTAGGTCTAGGGGCAACAGGCTCTGCTTGCACAGCTACGACCTCATCAGCCGTATCCCGCACAAATGCCTTGATATTATTTATAGATTGCTCAGACGGCTCGTACTGAAGACCCGAAACGGATTCGGCGGTCTCCTGCAAAGCTTCATAGCGTTTCCAGAGAGTTTCGTCTGTATAAAGCTCAGCCAAAAAGGCTTCACTTTTTTCAGTACTCAACTCATCGTATAAGAAACGAATGATGTCGTCATCTGAGAACTGAGGTTTTTTCATAATCGCTCGGTGTTCCTTGCTGTCCCTCGGCCAACTTCTTGAGATTGAGCAGCGCATATCGCATTCTACCTAGAGCTGTATTGATACTCACATCGGTAATAGAGGCAATTTCTTTGAAGCTCAACTCTGCATAACTACGCATGATGAGTACTTCGCGTTGCTTATCCGGCAGTTGCTGAATAAGGTTTCTAATATAACGTGCATTCTCCTCACTTATTATCCGATCTTCGGCGGAGCCTTCAGCACGTTGGACCGAGTTGAAGATGTCATAATCTTCGCTTTCCCTTTGGATGGGATTTCTTTGCACCTTACGAAAATGATCAATCGCGAGGTTGCGGGCAATACGCACTACCCAAGGCAAAAACTTGCCTTCTTCGTTGTACTTTCCTGAACGGATCATACGCACGATCTTGATCATCACATCTTGGAAAAGATCTTCAGCGATCTCCCTTTCCTTGACAATCAAGTAAATGGTAGTGAAAATTTTAGACTTATAGCGGTCAAGCAATACTGCAAAGCAATGCTCGTTTCCAGCCATGAAACTTTTGATGAGTGCTCTGTCTTCAGCAGAGCTAGTTAGCGCCTTCTCCATGTTTTACTTAAGAGATTTAGTGAACAAGGTAAATTTGGGTCATATAAGTCGGTTGGAAATCTCTAATGTGTGATAGTTTGACTAGGAAAAAGCTGTATTACCGTTAATGTGCGAATCAAAGACAACAACAAATCGCAAATAATTGCAGCAAAATGAAAGTATCTTTTAAAAAGTTTGTCTACTAACTTGCAGACATGGATCATATCTACATAAAAAATGCCAGAGTCAACAATCTGAAAAATGTTTCAGTAAAAATTGGCCGCGACAAGCTCGTTGTGATCACTGGCGTAAGTGGTTCTGGGAAATCTTCCCTTGCTTTTGATACCCTTTATGCCGAAGGCCAAAGACGCTACGTAGAGAGCCTTAGCTCCTATGCAAGGCAGTTTTTGGACCGTATGGAAAAGCCTGAGGTCGACTTTATCCAAGGGATTGCGCCTGCTATGGCCATCCAACAAAAAGTCTCTACTTCTAATCCCAGATCGACAGTTGGCACCGTCACAGAAATCTATGATTTTCTCAAATTGCTATTTGCCCGTGCTGGCAAAACGTACTCACCAGTGTCCGGAAAAGTAGTCACTCGTGATGCAGTAGGCGACATTGTGGAGTATATCATGGACAACGAAACTGGCACCCGAGTTCATATATTGAGTCCGATAAAAGTTCGTAGCAAGGGTTATGAAGCTGAGCTAGAGCTGAGTTTACAGAAAGGTTTTTCACGTATTTGGAAGGATGGAGAGATCATCGAGATCGAAGATGAACTCGAATCAAATGCTTCCGAAGAACATGATACTTTAGTCCTCCTAATCGACCGTATGGTAGTCAGAGAGGACGAAAAGCGCGAGCAACGTATGCGTCTTGGAGATAGTGTACAGACTGCCTATCAAGAAGGAATCGGCAATGCGTGGATACAAATTGGTACCAAAGAACCCAAAAAGTTTTCAGAACGCTTTGAAGCGGATGGGATGCAATTTGAAGTCCCTTCGGTGAACTTTTTCTCTTTCAATAACCCTTATGGAGCCTGTGATACTTGCGAAGGCTTTGGCCGGATTTTAGGCATTGATGACAACTTGGTCATCCCTGATAAAAGTCGTTCTCTTTTTGATAATGCTGTTGCGCCTTGGCGAGGAGAGACCATGAGCCAGTATCAGCGCGAATTTTTGACCGCAGCTGCTAAGACGATAGATTTCCCCATCCATCGGCCTTATTATGATCTGAGTGAGAAGCACAAAGATATGCTCTGGGATGGGATCCCCGGTGCAACTGGGATTCATGAGTTCTTCCGGTTCTTGGCTACCAAAACGCACAAAATACAGTATCGTGTCATGCTGGCACGCTATCGTGGATATACCACTTGTCCGTCTTGTAAGGGCAGTCGCATCCGCAAAGACGCGAACTATGTAAAAGTCGATAACTATTCGATTTCGGATTTTCTCTTCATGCAGCTCAATGAATTGATGCCTGTCATGGAGAAACTAAACCTTGATGATGCTGAGCGTATCATCGCCAAAAGGGTAATGTCTGAAATCCGCAATCGCCTCACTTATCTCAATCGAGTAGGGGTAGGCTATCTTACCCTCAATCGTAAGATCAATACCCTCTCAGGGGGCGAAATGCAGAGGATACGTCTGGCTACTTCTTTGGGGAGTGGTTTGGTGGGCTCTATGTACATCCTTGATGAACCCAGCATCGGTTTGCACTCGCGTGATACGGACAAACTGATCGAAATTCTCAACCATCTGCGTGATCAAGGCAATACTGTCATCGTGGTTGAGCATGATGAAGCCGTGATGAAAAGTGCCGACCAACTCATAGATATGGGGCCGGGAGCTGGTGAACATGGTGGAGAAGTCGTCTTCAATGGCAAATGGAAGCAAATGATGAAAGGCGATACTCTCACCGCTCAATATTTGTCGGGCAAAGAGGAGATTGCCGTTCCGAAGCATCGCCGCAAATTTTCCAGCCGTTTAGAATTGATTGGCGCACGACTCCATAACCTAAAAGGACTAGATGTAGAGATTCCACTACACGCTATGACGGTTGTAACGGGAGTTAGTGGCTCAGGAAAATCTACCCTCATTCAAAAAATCCTCTACCCTTCCATCCGCAAGCATCTCGGAGAATTTGGAGACAAAGGTGGTTATCTACAAGAACTCAAAGGTGATCTGCATCTCGTCGAGAAAGTAGAATTAGTAGATCAGCAACCCGTTGGGCGTTCTACCCGCTCCAATCCAGTTACCTATATCAAAGCTTACGATCATATTCGTGATCTGTATTCTAAGCAGCCACTCGCCAAGGTCAAGGGCCTTAAGCCCGGTGATTTTTCCTTCAATGTCGAAGGGGGGCGCTGCGACGAATGCCAAGGAGAAGGCAATGTCACCGTAGAGATGCAGTTTTTGCCTGATGTCAAACTTCTTTGTGATGTCTGCCAAGGCAAACGCTTCAAACGGCACGTCCTAGAAGTGACTTATGAAGGCAAAAATATCCACGATGTGCTCAACATGACCATCTCCGAGGCACAAGTGTTTTTCCAAAAGCAGAAAAAGATTCAGACCAAACTTGAAATCCTCAACCGAGTAGGTTTGGGCTATCTCAGACTTGGGCAAAGCACCAGCACCTTATCTGGAGGCGAAGCTCAACGCATGAAACTAGCCTTCTTCTTAGCCCAAAGTTCACAGGCCAACAATACCTTTTACATCTTCGATGAACCCACGACTGGACTTCACTTTGATGATATCAAGAAGCTTTTAGGGGCGATGAACGAATTGATCGAACGCGGTAATACGGTTTTGATTATCGAGCATAATCTCGAAGTGATCAAATGCGCTGATTGGCTGATTGACCTAGGTCCTGAAGGAGGTTTGGAAGGCGGACAACTGCTATTCCAAGGCGTACCAGAAGATCTCGTCGGTGTCGAAGGCAGTTATACCGCTAAGTATTTGGCTGATAAATTATAGCGTAGCAACGGCTTGTAAGCCGTTGCAGGAAAAGAAGGCAAGCCCCAACAGGGAACGATTGCATTTGTATTAGCCAATGGCAAAATTTACCTTCTGTCAAAGGCTACTACAATGCGTTATTCTGCTCTACTTCTACTATTCCTAGCGTTCGGCTGCGCCGAACGACAAAATGAATCTCCCGCCAAAGTGACTGATAACGGCCTTTGTCAAAGAGACTATTTTACTGAGGCTGAAGCAAAATCACTCCACCAACAATGGACTGCTGAACTCAATAGTCTAGAAGACTGGCAAAAACGCGCTGCTCGTATCAAAAAAGGCATCCTCGAAGGGGCTCGTTTAGATTCGTTCCCTGCAAGGACTCCGCTCAATCCCATCAGACACAGCCGCCGTGAGATGGACGGTTATGCCGTGGAGAACTTCGCTGTAGAGAGCCAGCCCGGCTTTTGGGTGACGGGTAATATTTACTCGCCCCTCAATCAAAAAGCTCCCTTTGCCGGTATTCTCAGCCCACATGGACATTGGTCTGAGCCAGATGATTATGGTCGTTTTCGGGAGGATATGCAGATGCGTAGTGCAAATCTGGCCCGTATGGGAGCTGTAGTGATCGCTTATGACCTAGTTGGTTATGGAGATAGTGATCAAGTGCCACACAAACATCCTGAAGCTTTGCGTCTGCAAACGTGGAACAGCATCCGCTTGCTCGACTATCTTGAATCTATGCCAGAGGTTGATCCTGCCCGCCTAGGTGTAACGGGTGCTTCGGGTGGAGGTACGCAGACTTTTATTTTGACCGCCCTTGACGAACGCGTTGCTGTATCGGTACCGACGGTGATGGTTTCTGCGCACTTTTTTGGAGGTTGCGTCTGCGAAAGTGGGATGCCTATCCACCGTAGCCATGATCATCAAACTAGTAATGTCGAGATCGCGGCCCTCGCTGCTCCTCGTCCAATGCTTTTGATCTCTGACGGAGACGATTGGACCAGCAATACGCCAGAGGTGGAGTTTCCTTATATCCAGCGAGTCTATCAGTTGTTCGGCGAAGCCGAACGCGTGGAAAACGTTCATCTGAAAGAGGAAAAACACGACTACGGCCCTAATAAACGTAAAGCCATGTATCCCTTTATGGCTAAGCATCTAGGTTTAGAGCTGAAGCAAGCTGACGAAAGCACAATCGAATTACTGCCTTACGACTCCCTCAAAGTATTTGATGCCGAGCATCCGCGTCCTGCCTCTCGACCCAATATCGTATTGATTATGGTTGATGATATGGGCTGGTCTGACCTCGGCTGCTATGGGGGTGAAGTGCAAACTCCCAATATAGACCGACTGGCTACAGAAGGAACGCGCCACACTCAGTTTTACAACAACGCCAAATGCACTACTACCAGAGCCTCTTTGACTACGGGTTTATATCCAAGGCGAGATAAAGGGGATAACTTTTTGCTCCGCTCAAACATGCGTACCTTAGGAGAAGTGCTCAAGACCGCTGGCTACCAAACGGTGCTTTCCGGCAAATGGCATCTTGGGCGCGACTCTATTCGTCATCCCTATTTTCGCGGATTTGATGAGTATTATGGATTGCTCGATGGGGCTTGCAATTTTTTCAATCCTAGTCAGGTCGATCCAGCGTATAAAGGGAGTCGAGTACGTTACTTTGGGCAAAATGATCAACAAATCACAGAATTTCCAGACGACTTTTATACCACTGATGCCTTCACCGATCATGCGATAGAGACGATCACGCGTTTTTCGGAGAAAGAAGATCCTTTCTTTTTACACCTCACTTATACCGCTCCTCATTATCCGCTACATGCTTGGCCAGAGGATATTGCCAAGTATCGCGGCAAATACAAACAAGGCTGGACCAAGATGCGAGAGGAGCGTTATGCAAGGCAGGTATCCATGGGCTTAGTCGATCCTGAGACGATGCCGCTTTCGGGTTTTGACTCGCGCGCTTATGCTTGGGATACCGCCGATCAGGATTTTGAAGATTTACGCATGTCAGTTTATGCAGCCATGTTGGATAGGGTCGATCAAAATATAGGCCGGCTGCGCCGAACGCTAGAAGACTTAGGCGAAGCCGATAATACGCTCATCATCTTTCTCTCTGATAATGGAGGTTGTGCCGAAGAGCCCGGTGGTCGAGATCCCTCAAAACGTATTCCCGGTCCTAAGGAGGACTATGTCGCGGTTGGTCCCGCTTGGGGATGGGCACAAAACGCACCGTTTAAACGCTACAAGGTTTGGATGCACGAAGGTGGGATCAGTACGCCTATGATCGCTTGGTGGCCGGGCAAAATTCCGGCCAATCACATTTCTTCAGAAGTAGGGCATATCATTGATTTTATGCCCACATTCATGGAGTTGAGCGGTGCCCGATATCCCTCAGAAGCGATCCCGCTGGAAGGTCAGAGTTTTTGGCCTGTGCTCAGTGGAGGCAAGCAAGACGCTCGCGAGCAGCTCTGTTGGGAATATCTCGGCAATCGCGCCATCCGCCAAGGCGATTGGAAACTTGTATGGGACAAATTGGTCAAGGATTGGGAACTTTACGATCTTACTACAGATCGCACTGAAACACAAAATCTCGCTATTCAATACCCTCAAAAAGTAGATTCCATGCAATCCGATTGGATGACTTGGGCTTCAAAAACGGGGGTTCCTGTGAAATAATTTCTTAAAAGTATTAAGCTACTCGAATGAATTCATCATCAAATCGTCATCCCAGCCGAAGCATGAGAGCCGGGGTTTTTAAAAGTATTGCTGATAAATCAAGCAAATGGTTTTTGTTGAGCATTTTTGTCTGCCTCTTGGGGCAAAGTTTATACGCCCAAAAACTACCAGTTGATTGGGTGGACCCTCATATTGATGCGGCTAATTCGCGTTGGTTCTTCTTTTCGTCTGCTTGCCGTCCATTTGGCATGGTCAATCTCAGTCCCGACAATCTCATCGGAGGTACTTGGGGCACAGGTTATCGCTATCATGTAGATACGATCAGAGGATTTAGCCATGTGCACGCTTGGCAACTTTCGGGCGTATCGGTTATGCCTACGATCAAGAGTTGGTCTCCAACAGACCATCCTGATGCGTATAGTGAAACTTTTTCGCATGATGATGAAATCGTCGAGGCAGGTTATCACAAAGTCAAACTTGATGATGGCATACAGGTAGAACTCACTTCTACTACTAGAGTCGGCTTTCATCGCTACACTTATCCTGTTGGTGAAAATCCTATGGTGATTTTCAATCTCACAGGACCTCTTGGACCTTCGATCATGACCAAAGGACAAGTTGCCAAAACTGCTTCTGATGAGATTGCAGGCTTTACTGTCAATGGTGCTACACGTCGCCGTCCCAAAGAGACTCCTGTCTATTTCGTGGCGAAATTTGACCGCGATATCGGCAATTTCGAAGCTTGGCAAGGAGAGCAATATCTCGAAGAAGGCGAAGCCGCCGCTGGCCCTAAATGCGGTGTCCGTCTAGAATTTGAGCGTACCAGACGCAAAGATCCTTATGTGCGCATGAAGGTCGGTATCTCCTATGTTTCCATCGAGCAGGCACGTCATAATCTAGAGGCCGAACTCGATCATTGGGATTTTGATCAAGTAGTGGAGGAGTCTCAAACTACCTGGAACGAGCAGCTTGGCCGGATTGAGGTTGAAGGGGGTACAGATGATCAAAAACGTCGTTTTTATACCGATCTATGGCATTCGCTACAAGGTCGGCGTATCATTTCTGATGCCAATGGGCAGTATTGTGATATGACAGGCCCTGAAAAGCGCACTGGTCAGATACCTTTGGACGCGTTCGGTAAGCCGAGTTTCAACCACTACAACTCAGATTCCTACTGGGGCGCACAATGGACGCTCAATACCCTTTGGCATCTAGTCTATCCAGAGATTACTGAAGAATTTTGCCAATCCATGCTCATGATGTCTCGCGATGGTGGCATTATCCCGCGTGGCCCATCTGGTGGCAATTATACTTATGTGATGACGGGTGCTTCTTCCACGCCTTTCTTTGTCAGTGCCTATCAAAAAGGCATCCTTGGCAATATTGACTGGACGGAAGCCTACGAAGCGCTTCGTAAAAATCATATGCCGGGCGGTATCATGGGGCGCGCTGGCTATGAGCACGAAACGGAACTCGGTGGAGGCTTGGAGCATTATATCGAACGAGGCTATGTGCCTTACCCATTGCCGCAGCGACCTCAAAGTGGCTATCATGAAGACGGCGGTGGACAAACGCTCGAAAATGCTTACCAAGATTGGACGATGGCTCAGCTTGCCTTGGCGATGGGGAAGACCGAGGACTATAAAATGTTTATGGCGCGCGCACAAAACTATCGTCATCTCTATGATCCTGCCGTCGGTTGGATGCGTCCCAAAACCCTCGAAAACAAGTGGTTTAGCCCTTATGATCCACTCAAATATGATGATGGCTGGGTGGAAGCAACGGCAGCGGCTTCGACTTGGTTTGTGCCTCAGGACTTGATGGGATTAGCCCAGCTCATGGGCGGGGAGCAAGCCTTAATCGAAAAACTTAATCGCTCTTTTGAGCTTGCTAGCGAGCACGAATTTGTCAATCCTAGCGAAAAAGATCGTGACAAATACCTCAACTACGGCAATCAGCCTTCTATGCAAACGGCTCACATTTTTAACTATATGGGCGCTCCTTGGTTGACGCAGTATTGGACCCGTGAGGTCATAGAACGTACCTATAGCGGAGCCGATCCCGATCATGGTTATTTTGGTGATGAAGACCAAGGTTTGATGGGTTCATTGTCGGTATTGCTCAAAACGGGCCTCTTTTCGATGAAAGGAGGTTGCTCGGTCGATCCTTACTATGAATTGAGCGTTCCACTATTTGATAAGGTCAAAATTCATCTCAATCCTCAATATTATCCCGGTGGTAGCTTTAGCATCGAAGCAAACAATCTGAGCAAAAGCAATCGCTACATCCAATCTGCTACTTGGCGTGAGCAAGGGTGGGATCAAAGCTTCGTCATGCACCAAGACCTAGTACAGGGCGGTACGCTAAAACTAGAGATGGGCGATCAGCCCAACAAATCTTGGGGTCAAGTGCCAATGCCTGTTGTGGATGCAAAGCCCTTAGCTGAGGATTCGGTAATGCTCTTTAGTTATTTCACTGGTAATGGGGAAGATGGATTACACTTTGCTGCCAGCGAAGATGGTTTGACTTGGGAGGCATTACAAGGAGGACAATCTTTGTTAGCTCCCTTGTCGGGAACGGACAATCTGATGCGTGATCCTTGTATCACCCGTGGCCCTGATGGGATTTTTCATATGGTCTGGACCACTTCGTGGAACGC
Organism: Bacteroidia bacterium; assembly: GCA_045106675.1. Taxonomy (GTDB): domain Bacteria; phylum Bacteroidota; class Bacteroidia; order J057; family J057; genus JBCAWW01. Next base: position 8,980 of record JBGCFA010000192.1, on the reverse strand, counting down.
CAACAATATTGGTCATGCCTCTAGTCGCGACCTGATTCATTGGTCTGAGAAGCAGTCTATTCCCGTCATGGCTCACGAAGCGAGCGTTCGCAATAGTTGGGCACCGGAGATATTGTATGACGAAAGTAGCGGCAATTATATGATTTACTGGGCGAGTACGATACCTGGTCGATTTGAGCAAAGTACTGCTAGCTCAGAGGATGAGTACAACCACCGGATGTACTATACGCTGACTCGCGACTTCAAATACTTTACGCCAACGACTTTGCTTTACGATCATGGATTCAATGTGATCGATGGGACGATTATCCCTTTCGGGGAACGCTACGCCATGTTTTTGAAAGATGAAACTCTTAAGCCAAGCCCTCAGAAAAACATCAAAATCGCTTGGGCCGATCGCCCCACTGGACCATGGCGTTCGGCGAGTGAGCCGATCACTGGAGATTATTGGGCTGAGGGACCGACCGTGCTCAAACAGGATGGAGAATATATGCTCTATTTTGACAAATATCGTAAGCACGAATATGGCGTCATGACGAGTCCCGATCTGGAAAATTGGACGGATCGTTCAGCGCAGCTGGTCATGCCCGAAGGAATTCGTCATGGTACGGCCTTCAAAGTTGAGCGTTCGTTAGTAGCGAAAATGAAAGCCTATCCACTACCCAGTCGTTGATGCGATGAAAGAGATATTTTGTTGGCTAGGAATCAGTTTATTGTTGTTGTCTTGTAAGACGAGACCCATTGCTGCGATCACGAGCGAGGCGGTCTATTTGTATCACGTCAAGGCTCATAATAGTACCTATCTGATCGATCAAGGGCAGCGTTGTCTATTTCAGTGGTCAGGTGATGAAACCTTGGTATTAGCTCTAACACAAGATGATAAACGTATTTCCTTGCCGGGTTTTGTGAATCTCGATCAGCAAAAAGTAGAGTGGGGACCGGTAATCGATAGCTTAATGCTGCAAAAGTTAGTCGGAGGCAAAAAGATACCGCCTCCCTTCAATAAAATTGAATTCAAGCAAAGCAAGACCCGCGCCCGTCGGGACAAACAATACAAACGCTTGATGCGCGAAACCATCGCGGAGATAGAAGCCGGTTATATGCTGAATGCAAGGCAGTTTTTGGATACATTTTTGATTCAAAATCCGACTGATATTGAAGCGCACTATGCCCAGACACTTTGGCTGGCGAGACGATATCGCTTCGAAGAGGCTATCCCGAGTATGCAGAAAGCGATAAGTTTAGGGATGCCCATTGAGCGTTTTTTGTCAGGTAATCCCTTATTATGGACTTCATTTTGGGAGAGTGCTACTTTTCAAAAATGGCTAGCCAAGCAAACTTATTCCCCCATCCTCAATGGCCCTTTGGTGGGAGATGTGGAGGCAAATAGGCTGAAGGTTCGGCTCAAAGTATGGGGAGAGGTTGTGCCGATGATCTATCTGACTGATGGAGGCGATTTTCAAAGCTTTACGGGAGAGCGAGAGACCGATTTGCCCTTTGGGAACGCTTATCTCTTTCAACTAGATGGACTCAAGCCCGAAACAGAATATCAATACGAAATTCGTTTGGGAGATAGTGCAGTACGAATTGGGGAGCAGTATGCTTTCCTGACTAGCGTTCGGCAAGGCCAGCAAACTAACTTTAGTCTTGCCTTTGGGGGTGGTGCTGGGTATACGCCTTGGAAGGAACGCATGTGGGATACGATCCGCGCCAATGAACCTGATATCCTGCTCCTGTTGGGGGACAATGTCTATATCGATCACCCAGAGCGCCCTGCGACGCAGCAATATTGTTACAATCGTCGCCAGCATCGTCCGGAGTGGCAGCGTTTGGTGGGCCAAGTTCCGACCTATACGATCTGGGATGATCATGATTTTACCTACAATGATGGCAGAGGTGAGGCTGGGGTAGATGCGCCTTATTGGAAAAAGGACGTATGGCGACTTTATCAGCAACAATGGGCCAATCCTGCCTATGGTGAGGGCAAAAGTGCGCCCGGCTGTTATTATCAGTTTTCACGCGGAGATGTGGACTTCTTTATGTTGGACACTCGCTATTATCGCGAAGATCCTAAGCAAGCAGGCGCTTCAATGCTCGGTCCCACACAAAAAGCATGGCTCAAAAAGGCACTTTTGGCTTCGAAAGCTAGTTTTAAAGTGATTTGCTCGTCAGTGCCGATGGCGCCCGGTACCAAACCCGGTAGCCTCGACACTTGGGATGGGCATGCTGCCGAACGCCAAGAACTCTTTGACTATTTGGCGCAAAATCAGATTAGCGGGGTGCTACTATTGGCGGCGGACCGACATCGCTCAGATTTGTGGGAAATTGAGCGAAAAAATGCGTATCCTTTATATGAAATGATGAGTTCCCGACTGACCAATGTGCATGTACATGATATCATGCCGGGCTCAGTCTTTGGCTATAACGAAAAATGCTCCTTTGGTATGCTGGACTTTGATACCGAATCTATCGAACCCAGCTTTACTTATCGGATCATCAACATTGAAAACGATACCATATTTAGCCGCCGCTTTTTGCTGAGTGACTTACGATGATGAGACGATATTTGTACTTGTTATTATTCTTGCCTTTGGCTTGTCAGTCTGTTTCAGATTTGCCAAGCCGACCTAATATTTTATTGTTCATTACTGACGATCAGTCGTTTGCCCATATCTCTTTGGCCGGCTGCGCCGAACTCTCAACTCCGAATTTTGATCGGGTGGCGAGTGAAGGCATTTGGTTTAGGCAAGCCTTTGCGGCATCACCGGGTTGTAGTCCTTCGAGAGCGGCTTTGTTGACTGGCCGTAATTGTTGGCAACTGGAAGCGGCAGGCACGCATGCGAGTCATTTTCCTAAACACTACCAGACTTATCCAGATATTTTGGCGGAGGAAGGCTATCATACTGGCTTCACTGGCAAAGGCTGGGGCCCAGGTAATTGGGAGAAGTCTGAGCGGCCACATAATCCTGCTGGGCCCGCATTCAATAAACTCAAACTAGAAAGTCCTGAAGGGATTTCAGACAAGGATTACGCGGGGAATTTTGCTCGCTTCCTCTCTGAACGAGAAGAGGGACAGCCCTTTTGCTTTTGGGCGGGAACCCATGAACCACATCGACAGTTTCAATGGCAAGCCAACGACAGAAAGAAAATTAGTAAAGTAGGCGTACCCGGTTTTTTGCCGGATACGGATTCGGTAAGGCAAGATTTGTTGGACTACTATAACGAGATCGAATGGGCTGATCAACAATTGGGCTATATGATCCGACTACTTGAGGACCTCGAAGAGTTGGACAATACACTCATCATCGTGACCTCCGACAATGGTATGGCATTTCCTCGCGCCAAGGCCAATGTATATGAATATGGTTTTCACGTACCGATGGCGATGCGTTGGGGAGAAGGGATCGCAGGCGGTAATATCAGTGATGCGCTAGTGAGTTTTATAGACATTGCGCCCACACTTGTGGAGCTCGCGGGGGGGCGTTCTCCGAAGGAATACCCGATGAGTGGCCGTAGCTTGATGCCTATCTTGCTCCAAGAAGAGACTTTGCACAGTCGTAAGCAGGTTTTCGCTACTCGCGAACGCCACTCTTCTTCCCGCTATCTCAATCGAGGCTATCCACAACGTGCCATGCGTACCGAGGACTTTCTCCTGATCTGGAATCCTCAAGCACAGCGTTGGCCAGCAGGCGCACCGCAAAAATATGGCGTCGGTAACTATCCCTCTGAGGCACAGGTTGAAACTAAGTTGCTTGGTCCGATGCATTGGGGAGGTTACCACGATATAGATGCCTGTCCGACTTTGGACTATATGATTGCACATCGTGAGGATGAGGCCATCGCACCCTTGTTTCAAGCAGCCGTTGGCAAACGCCCCGAATGGGAGCTTTTTGATCTAAAAGAAGATCCTGCTAGTCTGTTTGATATTTCCGCCCGCCCCGCCTATCATTGGACTTTGGACTCTTTGCAGCAGAGCATGATGCTGTACCTCAAGGAGACTGGCGATCCACGCGCTTTGGGCAATGGCGAAGTGTTTGAAAGCTATCCCAGATATAGTCGAATACGTTCATTTCCGCCTACGGATTCGGACTAGGTTTAGGTTCTGTTTTTATTTCCCTCTCGCTGTGCGGAACGCTTAGCTTTGAGGACGTATGTAATATGTCCCTAATCAGTCTATCACCCACCATTGGTAGGAGTGGGCCGGTATGGAGACTTGCAGTCGAACGCTGCGATCTGTTGCCAAGGGCAAGCTTTTGGGATCACTACCTGCTTCAGAGAAATCTGCGCGTTCGGCAAGGCCGGTATAGTAAAGTGGCACTTTCAACTCTTTGCTAATCCTTGTCGCTGTTGGGTTAAACACCACCAAAAAGCCTTTGTGTTCTCCTGTGGGATCGGCATGCATCATCGCATCTAAATTTCTACCGTCTGCTCTGCGGATATGAATGATGTCCGCATTGAGGATATCACGATACTGCTTATAGAGATCGATTTGATCACTCACGGCCTTTTGAGTCTCTGGATTATCATAGAGCCTTGGTCCTCGATAGCAGGCCTGTACGCCCATGAAATAATTTTGTGCCATATGAGCCTGATAATCGGCTAAATGCTCGCTCAATGGTTCTAAAGTCGCTGCTGCTCCGCCACCATGATACTCCACCAAAGGCACAAAAGTCCAACCCATACTAGGCGTTTTATAGTAAGTGCCATCATAGATGTTTTGGCGGCCGAGTACGATTTGGCGTTCGCGAGGGAGCGACCAATTGACTTCCCGATAACCCAAAGCAACTTTGTTGGAACCCGCGAGAAAGTACCAGTCGGGGATGTTCATATAGACGCCTCGTTCGCGTAGCCAGCGATAAAAGTCAGTGATCTGCCTCCATTGTTGCCATTGACTATCATGTACATCACGGTGGCCTGGATGAGTAGTGGAGGCGCATATATGGCCGGGATATGAACCATCATGTTCCAATAAATCAAAGCCTGTGTACTTAAAAAACGCTTTTAGCTTTTCGAGATAATGGATTCCCCACTGACTAGCAAGGCAAGGTGCATTGTTGTGGATGACCCCTCCGGGAACGCCTGTCTCTGGATTGATGACATCATGTTCAGGGCTGATGCTGCGACTAGAAAGCAATGAGTATCCACCCAGTCTAATACCACGCTCATGGGCATAATCTGCCAATAATTTGAATTTTTGCAGGTTCTTCTCACTGAGGTCTTCCATATTGAGTCCACTCCCAAAGCTGAGGATGACCATTTCGTAACCTGTGTTCACGCATTGGTCAATAGCAGTTTTTACAATAAGAGGATCAGTGGAGGTAAGGTGCATGAAAATCGGGTTCTCCGTAGCCCAAGGAGCGATAGTGCGGTACATTTTACGGAGACTGAGCCCTTTGCGCTCTTTATCATGGCTATCATAAAAGAGTTCGTAGCTATGGAAGGTCTCAAGGCTATCTCCTGCCACAAGATCTATCTCGGGCCCAAGAGGAGGGCGGCATTGGAGTAGGTTAGGAGTAAGGCGGGGATAGTTGACTTGAGATGAGTATTGAGGATCTGGTGCCCAAAAGGCCGTTTGATTTGAATGTTTACCGCTCATTGCATGGAACGCATAATCACTTTCAATGTGAATATTGGGCAATGCAAAATTATCGGTGGCTTCAACGCTGGTTTCTGCTTCTACTACGGCCAATAGCTCGCTGATAAAACTATTGATGCGAACCGTTTGATTACCTCCATTTCTGATTACGAGCCATTTGCTCATGAGAGGCAGACCATCAAAGATTTCATAGTGTACGCTGACGGAAATACTCGATGGTTTAGGAGCGGTAAAGATGAGTTCTAGATGTTTACCTTTTGGCGGCCATGATTTGTTAGAAGCATAGTGGCTCGGCTGCCAATTGATGTTTGATTGGATTGGGCCTATATGGAAGGATTGATATTGGAAGGCGTGAGGATCGTTTTGGAAAGTATCAATCCAGGCTGTTTGGAGATAGCCATACTCTTGCTGTCCGATCAATCCGCCTATATCATACCAGACACTATCAATCATGATCTTAGCCTCGGCTTTGATTCCTCTGAGCAATGATTGCCCTGTCGCATGTTGAGTCAAATCAATGGTCGTAAGATTGGGCGCTTCGATGAAGCTTCTACTGATAAGGCCATTGGTCAATGTGAATCCTTTTTGATTTTTTTCGAGGCGCGAGCTTTCAGTCGACGAGCCAAGCAACCAATCGTTTTCTAGCTGTAGGAAAGGCAACTGAGCGTTGGCCGAAGGACAAATCAATAAGAGTAGTAAAGGGAGTAATAGTCGGAGCATGTTTGAAGATAAAAAAAAATAGGGGCGCAAGAGAGATTGCGCCCCGTAAGAATGCTCCTCCCTGTTACAGAATAACAGGAAGTGAGCAAGCTATGTGCTTTCTTTTTGATTTTCTCAATTTGGGACTTCCTTTAATTATTTCTTTTTTCCTTCCGCTAAAGAATTACTAAGTTTATAGGCAATTGAGAGACTAATCGGGGTTTTTTTTACCATTGAAACACAATCATGCCTAGAGCGACCGCGATAAATGCGGGAGAGGCAGTACTATTAAGACAGGCTATTGAGGACAAGTTTTTGCGAGAATGTTCGCATGTACAATTTTTAAAGAAGAACTCTTATAAAGAGAGTTATCGTGATTTGTCCAATCATATGGCTTTGGTAGTGCCCTCCCTGAAATATGAGTTTAGCGTTAATAGACTCCGAAAACTTTTTTACTACACTGATCCAGAAAAAACAAAAGAGGGGGAACTTTTGAGTTTTGGTGAGATGTTTTTAGAAGGTTGTTATCAATACATCAGTGACGGGACAAAAGGCCGAGAATCGTACCTCAATGCCAATTATCAGGGAGATACGCCTTCTCAAGGTGTAAAAGCAGAATACGTAGAATTGTTGAAATTGAGTAAGCCGAAACCTGTACTGTGGTCCGGGTTTGGGGTGATGAAGTGGCTTAATCTCAAATTTGTACGAGGGTTAATTATCGGGATCGTATTGGGCTTTTTACTTGGGCAGGAACCGCGTTTTTTTTGGTGGCTATTCCAACAAAATCATACCTGGTGGGTATGTGAGTTTGAAGATGGTACGCTCGTCTATAATGATTTTCGATCCTATCGTTCTCCGGAGGAGGTAAGAGCATACTTTAATGGAGAGACGAAGGGGGATTGTGATTCATTTAGCCTAGATCCTTCATCGTCGAACGCAAAACGAGTCCCGATGTGTTTTGACTCAGTCAATGCTCAAAAAAATCAGCTAGAACATGGGGGAATTGCGAAAATTTATCAGGAACCATAAGGCAGTCTAGAAAAAGCGGGACGCCCCTAGCAAAGGCGTCCCTGAGATACTACCATTCAAGAGTGCTCCTTACGTTGATCATAGGCATATGGATATAAACGGGCCATACGACGATCAATATCACTTACTGTAACCCTACCATCTCGGTCTTCATCCAGACCAGAGTTTTGTTTGTAAGCCTTAGTAGGTTTGGCGTATAGAGTGTAACAGATATCTTGTTTGCGGGCTTTGGGATAGAGAATAGCGAGATAAAGATCACTGAGGGTATCGTATTCGCCATAACGTTCCCTCACTTTTTGGAGATATAGATAGACATACTCCAACTGTTGGGTGTGAGTCATACGCTTGAGTCTTTGGATCGATACATTAAGGTCAGCGGCAGTTGCTGGCATAATCTGGATCAATCCGGTGGCTCCACTTCCTTTGTGATTGAGGACCGCAGCGTCGAAGCGGGATTCTGAGTACATCACAGCCATGAGCCACTCCGGTGGAACGCCTAATTGGCCTCCTATTTCTCTTACTTTATCTTCAAACAAATCTTCATCCTCTACATACATACTGGCTTTGTCCATGAGGTAGAGTTGGTCGCTATTAGCAGGAGCACTAATCGCGTCAGTTTCGGGGATAGGAGTACCACTGAAAAATGGATTCCAAATTACGTGGCTAAGGAGGTTACTGGCCGTTACGCCTACCAAAATCAAGAGCATCCATTTGCCGCCTAATTGAAAGCGGGAACCCGCTTTGCTGTGTACTACGGGTTGGTCGTAACGGTGGGAATAGTTGCGATGGCCTGCATCGGCAAATCGCGGTTTGAAAAACTTCATCGCTGTTCGTATTTAAAGCCTGTAAATCCTAACATTTTTAGATATTGTGCTTAAATCTTTAGCTAAAGTACGGACAATAATCAATAAAGCAAATAATTTTAGCAAAAATGTCTAAAAAAATTAGACATGTCTAGCGATCGCTTGATATAGCGTTATGCGCAAATCGATGATAAATCGCTGGTTATAAGTTCAGTAGGAATGAGGATTTAAGAACAGTTAGCAAGCCCTTGGCTATGCGCCGGTATCTTCGACTACTAGTCCTCCTTTGAGACGGATAATCCGCTGCGTTTTTTCAGCTAATTCGGGATCATGCGTCACCACTACTAGCGTAGTGCCTGCTTCTTTGTTGAGATCAAAAAGTAAGGCCTCTACTTTCTGGCTGGTTTCCTCATCAAGATTACCCGTGGGCTCATCCGCAAAGAGGATTTTAGGGCGATTGGCAAAGGCCCGCGCGAGAGAAATTCTTTGTTGTTCACCGCCCGATAATTGGGTGGGATAGTGATGTTGGCGTTCGGTGAGACCGACACGCTCCAATAATGCTTGAGCAGTAGCTTTGGCACCTTTTTCACCGCGTAGCTCTAAGGGAACCATAATATTTTCCAGCGCAGTCAATGTTGGCAATAATTGAAAACTTTGGAAAATAAAACCCACGTATTGATTGCGTACAGCGGCACGTTGGTCTTCACTGAGATTGTCGAGGCTCACACCACAAAGTTTGACCGAACCCGTAGAAGCACGATCTAAACCAGCGCATAGCCCTAAGAGAGTCGTTTTGCCACTGCCGGAAGGTCCTACGATGGCATTGGTCGTTCCCGCAGGGATCTGAAAATCA
>JBGCFA010000191.1:0-22836 GCA_045106675.1 Bacteroidia bacterium | reverse complement strand
CCGCGTAGCACTTTCTCCTAAGATGGATCTTGAACATCATAAAAAAGTCTTTTTGAGTTTTATTGAAAAAATTTGAACCTGACAGAGGGGGGGATTTCAAGGTGCAAAGGCGGACACTTCATACATATAACGTTGTCGATTAGAACATATGCCACGAATATTAGATAACCACTTAGGTGATTTGCATTCAGACCTATTTGTGAAAATCGATGTAAGCCTGCCTTAAATGCAAATTATTGACTTTTATTATTTGGTACTATCCCAAAATGACCTCTTAGAACATTAATCAATCGATCTCAGATAGTTTGAAAGAGGTTTGGACAAAAATAAGTGAGCGATACGAGATATACTTTTTTGAAATTGGTAAGGATGAAGATCACCTCCATTTTCTGATCCCAAGTGCCCCAGTTTTGACAAGCAGTGCGATTCTCTAGATTGCAAAAGTCTTACTACCAAAGAAGTATTTAAGGTCATCCCGATTTCATATGAGAGATTTGGGGTGGCAAATTCTGGTCAAGTGAGTATTATCTGAACACAGTAGGTCAAGATGAAAATGAAACAGTCATCATGCGCTACGTTCAGGATTAAAGGAAAACCTATAAACAACTTTAACTAAATCATTTATCGCTATTCCAGATAGATTTTGGGATACCTCGATGCTCTGCATTGGGGGGTGTGATTGGAATTCATAGACAAAGCGCGTCTATGGATTTGAACCGTCTCTATGAATGCAAATATTAGCTCTTCATCTGCTCTACTAATAAGTATCCTAGCAATGAATTATGTCTTTCTCGGAAAAGCTAATGTGTTTGAAGGCGGGATTGCAAAAGTGCTTTTTAAAAGAGATACGTATGATTTTGGTGAAAAATTGAACAAAACCAAGCATTTTTGCTCAAAATTAGCCACTTTTGTGGCCTTAGCATGGAGAAAGTCATATTATTTTAACTGTGCGAATGAGATTTTGAAATTCACCTTGAAATTGTAATAAAATTAAAAAGTAAAGGTGAAATAGTGAATATGATAACTAAATATACTGCACAAACAATCCAGACAATTGATGAATTAGTAATGGCTCTTTCTGAGGGAGAGAAGTCGACGTTTGGAACTTTATTACGAGATATGAATCTCTCTAAAGACGAATTCAAACCTCATCAATCTTGGTCAAAAGCCTCCTACACTCGAAATTGCATCGTTGAAAACGAATCCTTTGAACTAATCCTAATTTGTTGGGAAGGACTACAAATGACTCCAATTCATGATCATGGTGGGGAAGAATGCTGGGTTTACTTCATAGAAGGCGATTTTGAAGAAATAATTTACACAATTGATGAAAATGGAAATCCTGTCGTCTCTAGGAAAATGAATGTTGGCCTAGGTCATATCTCTTATATGATCGACTTTATGGGCGTCCATCGTTTAAGAAATTGTTCCAAAGATCGGGGAATGTCTCTTCATCTATATGCAAAACCTATCAAGTCATGTCATATTTTTAATGAGGAAACGTCAAAATTTTCTTCAAAAGAAATGAGCTATAACACCAAGGCTTAATCACAATTGAATCATTGAAAATACAAAAAGAATTATGTCAGAATTGAAGAATGATTTGGCTTTGTTCAACGATTTAGTTGACTACCTATTGACTGAAGAACAACACCATCCTGTAGCTAAACGAATTGATGCTGAGAAGCTTTATAATACCTTGGATCTTTCTCTAAATGAAAGTCCAATGCTCAACGAGGAATTTATATCGACCCTAAAAGAGGTATTAGTAGCTACTCCGAAGACGGCTACAAGCTTGTTTTTTAACCAGCTATTTGGAGGCCGACAGAGTAAAGCAATTCTGGGGGATTTACTTGCTGTAGTTCTAAATAACAGTATGTATACCTATAAAGTGGCTGGACCCCAAGTTGGTATTGAGCAAGCCATTATTCGGAAATCGTGTGAGTTGATTGGCTATGGCGCTCAGAGTAACGGGACTTTTCCTACTGGTGGCTCAATGAGTAATTATATGGGCTTAGTGATGGCCCGTGATTTTAAAGATCCCAACTTCAAGCATGAAGGTGCAACAAAGAAGCTTATAGCTTATAGTTCAGCTGCGTCGCATTATTCCAACGCCAAGAATGCCAGCTTTGCAGGATTAGGACGAAATAATGTGCGATATATTGAAACGGATTCAAAAGGATGCATGATTCCTTCAAAACTCGAAGAGCAAATCCAGACAGATTTGGAAAAAGGATATACACCTACCTATGTGAACGCTACAGCTGGTACAACTGTACTTGGGGCTTTCGATCCCATTGATGCCTTAGCAGACGTTTGCGAAAAGTATGAGGTATGGTTACATGTGGATGGAGCTTATTGCGGATCGGTGATTTTTAGTGAAAAATATAAGCATCTCCTTAAGGGAGTTGAACGATCGAATTCATTCAGTTATAATGCTCACAAGATGCTCGGTACACCACTGACATGCTCTATTATTTTAGTTAAAGACAAGAGGAACCTACATAATTCATTCAGCAACGACGCCAACTATTTATATCAGACAGACGGAGATGATTTTAACTTAGGAAAAACATCTTTTCAGTGTGGACGAAGAAATGATGCTTTGAAATTCTGGACGCTTTGGAAGTCTTTAGGGAGTGATGGTTTGGAAAAAATGGTTGACCATCAATTTGACCTTGCTGATGTGGCACGAAATTACATTCGAAACCATCCCGATTATCAGGTTTACAGTTTTGAAGATTCGATTTCTGTTTGTTTTAACTACAAAGGGATTAACCCAATTGCTCTTTGTACTGCACTCTATGAGAATCAAGCTACGGTGGTCGGTTTTGGATCTTTCGATGAAACCACATTTGTACGTTTCGTTACCATAAATGCAGGGAATACGGAAGAGGACATATTAAATTTCTTCAAAGTACTTGAAGATTTTGTAGCAAAAAATCCAAGTTTGGAAGAAAATCGTGTGAAATCTACTTCAATTTAAACTGATCCGGAAATAAGATTGGCACCAAATAGACACAGGAAGAATTGCTGAAGAAATGCCTATAGACATTCTGTTAATGGCAGAGACAATGGCATTTATGCTAGGCTTTCTAATAGGTTTTTGAGCAATATCTTTGATGCTTATTGTCTAGAAGAGTGATTATCTGGAAAAAAGAAAAAATAGGCATTCAGATATGAAGTTGATTATACTCTGCTAACATCGTCGATGAAGCTGTGCCTCCTGATGTATTTTGGGAAGGTGTATTGTCATAGCCGTATCGTTGCAAAGCATTAGATACATTAACGATAGGCAACATATCGTTAATAAATGCCCTTACTTATAGAGATAACTAAAAACCAATGGTTACAAAAATCATCGTTCTAGCAATTTATGTTGCTATTCTATTTTTAATCGGAATACTAGCCTCACGGAGAGTGAAAAGTATGAGCGATTATTATTTAGGAGGGAAAAAAATGGGCTTTTGGGCTGTTGCTTTTTCTGCGAGAGCAACAGGTGAATCTGGATGGCTTTTAATTGGTTTAACCGGAATGGGAGCAATAGCTGGCTATTCTGGATATTGGGTAGTTGCAGGTGAATTACTCGGGGTTTTTATTTCCTGGCAATTTATGGCCAAACGATTTAAAACCCTGTCTGACAAATACAAAGCAATTACGATACCGGATTATCTTGAAAGTCATTTTAAATCATCCACCAACAGTCTTAGAATTATCTCTGCTTCTGTATTAGTAGTTTTCGTTGTCATCTATGTCGCATCTCAAATGGATGTAACGGGAATAGCATTTGAGTCAATGCTTAATATTGACTATCGAATTGGTGTTCTAATTGGTTTCGGAATTGTCCTTACCTATATTTTCATTGGTGGGTTCGTAGCCGCGGTTTGGTCGGATATGTTCCAAGGAATTCTAATGTTTTTCGGATTAGTTTTATTACCTATTGTTGTGTGGTTCTCAATGGACCATGGTGCTGGAGTTACTGAAGGTTTGAACGCCATTGACCCCACTCTAACACAAATAATGGGGAGAAGTGATGATGGCCTGATGAACTTGTTTACGATTCTCGGTTTCTCAATGATTGGATTGGGCTTCTTGGGATCTCCGCAAGTTTATGTTCGTTTTATGTCGATAAGCAGCGAAAATGAGATTGACAAAGGAAAATGGGTTGCGCTGCTTTTTACTCTTTTAACAGATGCCGCAGCAGTAACGATAGGTATTCTTGCTCGAATTTATTTCACCAAGGAAGGACAAGATCCAGAAGCAATATTAGGAACTGGTGGGGAAGATGTCTTAAGCATGATAACCAACGAATTCTTACCAACAATTCTAGTTGCAATCTTTATCGCTATTGTGCTTTCTGCGATTATGTCAACAATTGATTCTCTTCTCATTCTTGCTTCGAGTGCCATTACACGCGACTTTTATCAGAAAATATTTAGACCTGATTTAAAAGATGAAGATTTAACGAAGTTTTCGAGATTGGTAACGATTGGTATGGCACTAGCTGCACTTGGAATTGCTGTAATATTATACAATCTGTATCCTGATAGGCAGATCTTCTGGATTATGATTTTTGGATGGTCGGGAATTGCAGCCACTTTTTGTCCTGTAATCATTCTTTCACTATTCTGGAAAGGATATTCTGAAAAGGGCGCTATTGCTTCTATGATTACTGGGTTTGTATCAGTGATATTATTCAAGTTTGTAGTGGCAAATATTGAAGGAATAGGTGCCTATTTTATCGAATTAGATGTTCTAGCCCCTTCTTTTGCCTTAGCAATGATTGTAGGGTATATCGTTTCAAAAATATTCCCTCCTCCTTCCCAGGATATATAAAAAAGTCCCACTTGGGATAATTGGATATGGGAAGTATGATTTTCTCTTTTGAATACTAGGTGGAATAACAAAAATACTATGACTAGGCATAAACCACCTTACATTCTATAAATTATTGACTACTTAGCGCATTCTCAGGTAGAAAACTAAGAGGAATTGGTTTATTCTCTATCGAGTCCTATCAATTCTTTGTCATCAAAAAAATGGATTGACACAGCTTAAAGCACTAAAAATCCTCTTTTCGTACTTTCTTAGTGACATCAGAAGGGGAGAAAACGTAAATGATTGCAATTATATACCTTCAGAAGTTGTATATTGCAGTCGTTGTCAAGGTATTAATCTAATATTTTGACACTTTATATTAAAATTTCAAAATGAGTAACGGTACAGTAAAGTTTTTTAATGACGAAAAAGGATTTGGATTCATTACGCCAGATGATGGTGGTAAGGATGTTTTTGTTCATAAAAATGAATTAAACGGAAGTTCAATTTCTGAAGGAGACAAGGTCTCTTTTGATACTAAGGAAGGAAAAAAAGGATTGAATGCAGTGAATGTCTCTGTGATATAACACTAGCATTTAAGTTTTAATATTCTATGGGCCTATTAACTATGTTAATAGGCCTTTTCTATTATTCTGCTCTGTAAAACTCTACTATAGAATATTTAGCAATTCTGAGGAATAAATATCAGTTAACTAAGAATTTAAGAGATTCTTTTATCTGAAAAACAGCATATCTCTCTAACAATAGAAGAAGTAGCGCTTATTACAAACTATTTATTGGTCAGCACCCAAAGTTCTACATTTTCTGAAGAACGCCAGTGTTGATCTCTTTTTGTGTTCTTTGACGCATTTTTCACTGATTTTTTCAAAAACCTTTCTAATTCAAACCTACCGCCTTCAGCTAATTCTCTCTCTATCGGATGTTCTTCTGTAACATTTGTTATTTGAGCTAAATTCGAGAATATCAATACAAGCTTTCCATTAGGTAAAAGTCTTTTCTTAGCTTCTTCAAAAAAATCAGGGAATAGGTTTTTGTCGTAATAAATGGCACTGTCAGTTTTATCCGAATCAGAGGACTGCGGCAGCCAAGGAGGATTGAATACAATTAGTTCGGTCTGTTTGCCCCACTTGCCAAAAAGATGCCCATAGTCTAACTCGATTTTTCGAGATAACTTGGTGTCTCCCATAAATTCTGTTAATCCAATAATCGCATTAGGGTTCGTATCTGTACCCAAAACCTTCTGAAACCCATGCTTTACCATTTGTAAAGAAAGAACTCCACTTCCAATTCCAACATCTATTGCTGACTTTTTGGGCCCTCCGTACCGTTTTAGCCAATTGTCAAAAAGTACTAAATGCTCAAAACGTGTAGGGAAGTAAGTTCCGTAATACGGATGAAGTTTATTTCGTAATCCAGGAATTGAAATCCCGTTTTTATACCACTGCCATGCGCTATTTAATCCTTGTATTTGAGGAAAGGATAATAGAAAGTTACTTGTCTCTGGATAAAGCTTTTTCAGCCAACCGATCAAAGGAGACTTCTTCACGACTAATTTATGATCAATAATTTCGATCAGTATAAGATTTGACAGCGTATGATATGCTGACCGATAATTGCGCTGTTCTTGAAAAGACTTATTGGGGAGTTTTTTCTTAAGATGAATGTGTAACTCCTTTAAAAGAGATAGTCCGTTACTGTAAAACTCTGTGATTAATATAAGTTTACCAGCTTCTAAAGCTTCTATCGTTAGGAAAGCATTTGTATCATATTTATAGGGCTTCGTTTTTTGATCAGATGTAATTGGCGCTGGCTTGTCTGCTTGTATGTCCGTCATCATCTATTTGGGTTTCCTTTCGCCTCAAGGTAAGGAATCCTTTCTGCCATTGGCTATCCTATTGGATTTATGTGCTTTTGGGGATTGGAAACAATTCTTACTTCTGTAAGAAATAGTTTGAATTACAGCTCAGTAACCATCGCATATTTACTAAGCTTGTCTTCCTCTTAGGTCATCGCGCTATATGGCCTTTTCGTATAAAAAAACTGATTATGAAATCTTTATTGTTACTGATAGGCTGCTTACCTCTCATAGGTTTCTCTCAAATGTTATCAAATACCAGTACGATTAACATAAGTAAGATTTGGGACCA
This sequence comes from Bacteroidia bacterium, assembly GCA_045106675.1. Lineage (GTDB taxonomy): Bacteria > Bacteroidota > Bacteroidia > J057 > J057 > JBCAWW01. The sequence continues at coordinate 15,850 of JBGCFA010000191.1, read as the reverse complement.
AGAACCTAATGGACGTGCTTATCCAATATTTGTTAATGTTCCCCAAGGAGACGTTCCACAAGGTGGCTTCCCTATTTGCATCTTGCTACATGGTAAAGGGGGAAATGGGGCAGCAATGATTAATCAATTTCAATCCAAGATTACTTGTCATGTCCTTGTTGCGCCCTCAGGTTATCAAAATAGCTGGAATATATCTGATGAAGAAAGTGAAGCTCCTGATATAGAAATGATGGAAGATCTTATCGATTCCATTCAGATGTATGAGAATATCAATCCAAACCAAATCAGGATTCTTGGTATTTCAAATGGAGCGGGGCTTGCAAATAGAGTGTTTGTTGAAAATTCTGACCCCGGGGTTGATATGGTCTGCGCAGTTGTAACTCAATTGTCAGAAGCACAATATCGAAACGGCAACTTTTACTATCCAAATGGTCCCACCGGAGGGACTGATCCATATGATGGTTATAATGATATTATTACCCCTATTAACGGAAGAAAGTACTTAAACATTTGTAACGATAATGACCCCATTATTCCTTATTTAGGCGGGCCTGGTGTAGGCGTTAACTTTCTCCCTGCACAAGAGGCGATATACATTATAGCTCAAAGCCAAGGGTATTTAGGCAGCCAAATAAGCGGTTCCGGAACCTCTCTGGGGAGTGATGTGTATGAATATTCTTATATGAATGATAGTGTAGTCCATCTCAAAGGTCATGAAGGGCACAGTATAAACCTCATTCAAGAAAATTACCTTAATACATTCTTAAAAGACTGTAACAATTTTTCTAATCTAAAAGAGGAGATAGGTGAAAAATGGAACATTTACCCTAATCCGACAAACGCTAAAATTACAATCTCGGCTAATATAACCCAGCCAGTTCCTTATGAAGTGATTTCAATAGCAGGGCAAACTTTATTAAGAGGTAAATTAAACGCTCACGATAAAAACATTGATTTATCCCACCTCGCTGTGGATATCTATTTCTTAAGAATCGCGAACCAAACGATTAAAATTACCAAGCTCGATTAGAAGTGCTTGAAAATACATACGAATCACTCAGCAGCTATGAAAAAGAAGGCAGCCCGAAAATCGGACTGCCTTCTATCTTATACTTTGAAATTGCGTTTGTCTAATCTTGGGACAAAAGCTTTTGATACTAGTATGAGGAATTAAACTAAATCGAAACGATCAAGTTCCATAACCTTAGCCCAGGCCGCTACAAAGTCCTTCACAAATTTTTCTTGCGAGTCTCCGCATGCATATACCTCAGCAATAGCTCTTAGCTCTGAGTTAGAACCAAAAATTAAATCAACCCGGCTGCCTACCCACTTGAGTTCACCAGTCTTACGATCACGACCTTCAAATAGATTCTCTGCTTCAGAACGTTCTTTCCAAGAGATTCCTAAATCAAGCAGATTGACGAAAAAGTCGTTACTAAGCGTTTCTGATTTTTGAGTGAATACGCCATGTGATGATTGATCGGAGTTGGTTCCCAGAACGCGCATACCTCCGACTAGAGCAGTCATTTCTGGAGTCGTTAGACTCAGAAGTTGAGCTTTGTCAACCAATAACTCTTCAGCAGATGCAGAATGCCTAGCCTTCAAATAATTGCGGAATCCATCTGCGGATGGCTCAAGGGCATTGAATGACTCTACATCAGTTTGTGCTTGAGAAGCATCTGCTCGTCCAGGAGTAAACGGTACTGTGATGGTATGACCAGCATTTTTAGCTGCCGCCTCTATACCAGCACATCCTCCTAGTACAATCAAGTCCGCTAGCGAAACCATTTTATTACCAGAATGAGCTTGGTTAAACTCCTTCTGGATATGCTCATAGGCATCAATGACCTTAGATAATTGAGTAGGATTATTTACTTCCCAATATTTTTGCGGGGCTAGACAAATACGAGCTCCATTGGCACCACCACGCTTATCCGATCCTCGGAACGTTGAGGCTGATGCCCAAGCAGTAGAGACCAATTCTGAGATAGATATGCCTGAAGCAAGAATCTTTCCCTTTAGAGCTGAAATATCTTGATCATCAATTAGAGCATGTTCAACGGCTGGAATAGGATCCTGCCAGCTGAGAACTTCACTTGGTACTTCTGGACCAAGGTAGCGTGCGATAGGCCCCATATCACGATGAGTTAGCTTATACCACGCCTTAGCGAACGCGTCTGCAAATTCATCAGGATTCTCATGAAATCTTTTCGAAATAGGACCGTACTTAGGATCTAATCTCAGTGCAAGGTCAGTGGTCAACATAAAAGGGGCATGGCTCTTAGTTGGATCATGAGCGTCAGGTACTAAACCTGCACCTGCACCGCCTTTTGGGGTCCATTGATTTGCACCAGCTGGACTCTTTGTCAATTCCCAATCGTAACCAAAGAGATTCTCAAAAAAGTTGTTGCTCCACTTAGTAGGAGTAGTCGTCCAGGCACCTTCTAGGCCACTTGTAATTGTATCGCCAGCATTTCCACTACCATATGAATTTTTCCAACCAAGGCTTTGCTCTTCAATGCCCGCCGCTGCCGGCTCTGCGGCAACATACTTATCTGGATCTGCTGCTCCATGGGTTTTGCCGAATGTGTGTCCACCTGCAATTAATGCGACAGTTTCTTCATCATTCATTGCCATTCTACCAAATGTTTCGCGTATGTCGCGAGCCGAGGCGATGGGGTCCGGATTGCCGTTAGGTCCTTCTGGATTTACATAGATTAACCCCATTTGAACTGCTCCAAGAGGATTCTCGAGTTCGCGATCACCGCTATAACGTTTATCGCCAAGCCATTCTGCTTCAGAACCCCAATAGATATCTTCTTCTGGCTCCCAAACGTCGGCCCGTCCACCAGCAAATCCAAAAGTCTCAAATCCCATCGATTCCAAGGCACAGTTCCCTGCAAGGATCATAAGATCTGCCCAAGATATTTTCTTGCCGTATTTTTGTTTGATTGGCCAAAGAAGCAAGCGTGCTTTGTCTAGATTGGCATTATCTGGCCAACTATTGAGAGGGGCAAATCGCTGCGTTCCAGAACCTGCTCCACCACGACCATCAGCAATACGATAAGTACCTGCGCTATGCCAAGCCATTCTAATGAGGAAAGGTCCATAATGCCCATAATCAGCAGGCCACCAATCCTGAGAATCAGTCATCAGATCATAAAGATCACTTTTTATAGCTTTTAGGTCTAATTTCTGAAATTCTTCTGCATAGTTGAAGTCTTCTCCCATTGGGTCGGAAAGTGAAGAGTTCTGTCGCAAAATGCCCAAGTTTAATTGATTGGGCCACCAGTCTCGATTCTTTGTACCACCACCGGCACTTTTTTTGAGCGTACCACCTGTGAATGGGCACTTACTCTCACCATTCGTATTGTAAGAGCTTTTACTCGAATGTTCGTTATTTTCCATTTGCTATAGATTTATCAGTATTTACAAATATCAATTTACGATAATCATCCAATAGTTATCATTTATAATTTTTATGCAGATATAACCAATGGTTATAGAGATGGATGGGCATTTCTCTCTGATTGGGCGTTTCTTATTCGTCTTCAAAAAGGTCTTTATTTTTTCTTGGATACCTCTGATTATACCCGTTTCACGGAACGATTTATTCTGTAGATGAATCAATCTGTGAAATTAGGCTTGAAACTTATTAGACAATCTTTCCATATAACAAAGCCATCCGAGAGTAATAGAGTACCCATGGTTTATCTTAAACTCCGCTATGTTAATCTAGTTAAATCGAAGGGGAATTCACGGCTGATTTATGATACCCTTTTGTTCTCACCTTTACAAAAAAGTGCATTATCGGAGCCTTATTGTTCTGTGGGTTTAGGCTTAATGATTTCCTGAAAACGGGCCTCCTGAAGGTAGGGCTCAAAACCTGGATAAGTCATTACCTCGACTATATCATCATAGTACTCATCAACCGCTAATTGGAGGTAGGCATAAAATTGTTCCTTATCACCAATCTCTGCGAATATCTCAGCCAAAGTCGCATATGCAATACTTGCTGTAGGGTCAAGATCCAAGGCTTTTTTTGCATCCAAAACTGCCGCTTCAAAATCTCGTTCTTGAAAATATAAGAATGCTCGATTATTATAAGCCAAAGCATTTGGTTCAAGTTCCAAGGCTTGATTTAGATCTTGCATGGCCTGATCAGGATCATCTTCCATTAGCATGACGGCCCGATCGATATAATACTCAGCTTTATCGGGAGCCAAGTCCAATAAGTGTTGATAGACCTCCAGAGCCGTCTCTGTTTGCCCAATTTGTTGTAAGGCTTGAGCTCGCCATTGATAAAGATCTGCTTGGTTTGGAGCCAACTTGATTGCTTGAGCAAAATCATTGGCTGCGGCAGCAAAATTGCCAGGCGGTTTGCGCAGATAAGTCATTGCTCTAAGGCGAAAACTGTCTGCATTCTCTGGTTTCAGTTCTATTGATAGCGTGAAATTATAAAGCGCATCATCAAATTTCTCGAGTTTAAGGTTAGCTTCTCCTAAATTGCGCAGCGTCGTGGGTTCATTGGGATCTATTTCAAGAGCATGCTCAAAATCATCTTTGGCTTCAGGACCGTATTCGGCAAAGCCGCATCGTAAAAACATCTCTCCTCGTAAGTTGAGATACAGTACATGATGCGGATTGAGCTCGACAGCTTGATCATAGTCATCCATCGCTTGACTGAAGATGTCCGCATCATTCAACGCAGCTTGTTGATCTTGAGCCACTAGTGAAGAGGCACGCATTGCATAAATCTCTCCCGGTTCTACCCCTACGACTTGCTCCTCGGCATCATGATCTTCAACAAAATGAATGGCCTGGCTATAATGACGAAAGGCTTCTTCAAATTGACCCCCTTCATAGGCTTGACGGCCTTGAATAAGGTGTTCAGGAAGACTCGTATCGTGATGATGGTGATGATCGGACATAAAGCGATTGCTGATTTTTTGCAAAGCTAATCTTTTCCTCTCTGGGATAAAACTAGATATAGTCGGCTCTGGGCATAATTAAGATTTTGAAGTATCCCTCACTCAACTAATTATTGCTCCGTTTGCAGCAGACTAATAATAGCATTCGTTACAGTACAAAGGCAAGAGAATGTCATAATCGCTTTAACAAAAATTTAAGCGACTGTGCCTTCGTTCTAATAGAGATAATAATATCAAACAATGATGATTCAATTCAAGATTTACGCGCTTTCGCTTATTATACTACCTTTTCTACTGATCGGCTGTAGCAGAGATGAAATCCAAGCCGAAAATTCACTTGAGGGCGATTGGGATGTAGTTGCGATTACCTCTTACTATGGAGATTTTTCGGAAACCAGTTTTAACGCCACTGAAACAATACCAGAATCAGGACAATTAGGCAGCTTTAATTTTGCCGCCGACTCTGTCGATTATACCTTTACTCGCAATGATACTCTCTTTACTGGGAGTATGGCTTGGGACCTCACTTTTGAAAAAGTAAATGCCGGATTCACCAGAGCCAATCAGTTTACGCTAAGCATCGGAGAAGAATACCTTTTTGATGTCTCCTTTGAAGATGAAACCAAAAACTCAGAAAAGGAGGCCACAAGCCTTCAGCTGACTGACAAACGGGAAGGTGATTACGAAGTATTCATAAAGATGTCTTTAGAGAAGAGATAAGTTCGGCAAGTTTCGTAAAACTGACCCAAACTAACTTCAATCATAAATAAGAATTCGTCTAGGCTCCAGGGGCTTAGACGATTTTTTTTGAAGGGGCTGTCCAATTCCTACTGAGTCGTTCGTCATAGGGCAAAATCAAACAATTTTATTATGATGAATACTGCATTACTATCTATCACCAGCCTCAGCGTTCTTTTCGTTTTGCTGAGCCTTACCGCCAAAGCACAAAAGCGAACCATCTCTATCACTAGTAAAGTTGTCGTCCAAGCCAGTGTGGAGGAAGCTTATGAGGTATTACGCCAGTTTGAACGCTTTCCGGAGTGGTCGCCATTTTTAGTCGTAGATCCTGACCAAAAGCATCATGTTAAAGGTGAAAATGGGGCGATAGGCTCGTCGTTTCATTGGGAAGGGGTAGGGGAGAAGAGTCAAGGATTTCAGACCTTAAGCGTTCTCGAAGAGAATCAATACCTACGTATGGATTGCAATATCTCTGTGCCCTTTAAGAGTGAGTCTGTTTTCGAGTATCGCCTTCGCCGAACGCCAGATGGGGTAGAAATTGTCCAAGAATTTAGCCTCCAACCCTCTGCTTTTAGCTATCTGATGATGCGAATATTCAAGGTAGAAGCCCAAATGAAAGAAACCAATCAACTAGGACTAGATCGTCTCAAAAACCTCCTCGAAAAAGTCCCTAGCGACGCATAATCCCAAATAGTTCACTGCCTTGGCGGGAAGCAACAGAATTATTGGCTCGATCAAAACTCAGAATGTCAAAATGAGGCTCAAAGTATGGTAGGTACTCTGCTTTACTACCTCCAAATGGCGGTCCTGAACTAGTCAATACAAAATCAAACCATAGTCCCACTAGCTTCCCGCCAGGCTTGAGCAATGATGCTGCCTTTTGGGCATAGAGGGCACGATTTTCAGCCACCGGGTGGAACGTACAAAAGAATGTCTGCTCGACTATCAAATCGTATTGGCCTTCGTGCTTGAAAAAATCGCCTTCTATCAATTGCTCTTTCGGAAAATTGGGGAAGCGTTCGGCGAAGGCGGCCAAAGGAAGAGGGGAAATGTCGAGGACATGCACTTGCTCAAAACCTTGCTGAAAGAGATAAGCAGCTTCATGGGCATTGCCTGCTCCCGGCATCAAGATCCGGATATCCTTTTGCTTCAGTTGGTCAAAGTAAGCTTTGAGTGGGGGAGAGGGCATACCCAGATCCCAACCCGTCTGTTCGTTTTGATATCGGTTATCCCAAAAATCTTTACGTGAATCTGGTGTTTGCATATACTAAGGGTTTGACCAAATACCAATCGGTCCATTGTTACGACCAAGCAGCAATAAAGGAGTTTGCTCAGGACGAGCTAAAAGACCCAATCTACGACTTTCTCCCTCTAACCATAGTCCTGATTCGGAAGGCCATTGTAAATCAAAAGTACCATCACCATTGCCTTGTAGGTACCAACCATAAGTTGCGTCATAGCGTCCTCGGCCGGGGCCAACGCCCGAAAAGTTGCCCCCAACTACTACATCCATCTTGCCATCTTGATTTACGTCTATCGGCTGTATCGCATAGATTGGGGCAAATTGAACCTCCTCAGGCAATGGCAGGACGCGAAAATGACCTTCACCAAGGTTTTCAATATATACGCTACTAAAGCATATCGCCTTGCGTTTAATTGCTGCATCTACGGCCTCCGGCCCAAATAAATCTACGATCGTACTCTGGGCATAATCGGCATAGCGCTCATAAGGTCGTCTCAGGGCAATAATTTGTTGAGTGATTTCGTCCTTACTGGCCATCGGATAGCTCACTCCTTCATTGAAAGCACAGATGATCGGGTCGAGTACCCCATTTTGATCGAAATCTGCGAGGTAAAGCGTACAAGGTTCATCTTCATTGGCTTGGACCGTGGAGTTCAGCCCTAAATTACCTACAATAAAATCTTGATCTCCATCGCCATCAAAATCTGCATGAGCCATCCGATTCCACCAGCCTTCGGTATTTTGAAAAGCTTCTATTTTCTTGAGCTCAAAGCGATTATTTTTATTCTCTAGTAATGTGATGGGCATCCATTCACCGACGAGCCATAGATCCATATCGCCATCACCTTCAAAGTCTTCAAAAACCGCGTCGGTGATCATGCCTTTGAGCGGTATATCGCTCATGTCTACTTTGCGGAAGCGCCCTGCACCATCATTTTCTAACCAAAATGCTGGCGGAAACACACCATACTGCCCCGCTACGGATCGATTGCCCACAAAAATATCTAGATCATCATCTCCATCCCAATCAGCTACGGCAACGCAAGCCCCGTTTTCGGTCATGTCTGGAAGAGAAGCTTCGGGTGCTCGTTCAAAGCCTTTTCCTTTTTGATTGAGGTATAAACGATCTTGATTGCGCTTGTCTTGTGGCGAAAATTCATTGCCGCCGCTCACTACATATAGGTCTGGCCAGCTATCGCCATTGGCATCAAAAAACACAGCGTCCACGTCTTCATAAGCTCGGTCTTTTAACCACGGACTGGAACCTCCAATAGCAAAACTTCCGTCCTTTTGCTGTAAATAGAGAACTCCCGGCTGATCTTTGGCGCCTCCTACATAAAAATCTTCTCGTCCATCGAGATTGACATCGGCAGTCGCTAAGGCGGGCCCTTCAGTCGAAAGCATATGTGGGATCAAGACCTCTTGTCTAAAATCATTAAAGCCGCCGCTACGAATATCTTTGTTTTCGATATGCTGATACACTTGTTGCAATAAGTCCCGGCCTTCGGCAAAGACGACCTCCTGATCAGCCTGCTTCGCAGAACGCATGGGCTCCGCCTCTGTATCATCGATGTAAAGCGTCTGATTGCTTTGAACTGCCTGTATCGATTGACTACGACCATCTGGAAAGCGGATCAAGATAGAATCAATCTCCATTCGACTGCCCATACCAAAATGCAAAACCGCTTCCATAGAAGATTGAAAACCTCTGACAGGATACAGTTCTCGATACCAATGAGTTGAATCCGCCCAGATGTCAACTTTTGTCCCTATGATTGGTCCTTTTTCATTGGCCACTTGCACCCTCAGATAATTGCCTTGGGCGAGATCATTGCGGTAGACAAAAGCGCTTTGATTAATGTTGTTTACCACAAGGTCTAGATCGCCATCTCGGTCTAAGTCGGCATAGGCACTACCGTTGGAAAATGCGGCCTGTTCCATGCCGATCTGGGCACCTACATTTTCAAATTGTAAGGCAGTACTTTGCTTATACAGATAATTGGGGAGCTTGATGGAAGGCATTTTTTCGATGAACTTCAGATCCTCGGCGCTCGGTTCGCCTTGCAATTGTCTTGCTACTGCTGGATCAGAGATGAACTTAATATAGTCCATATCATTGGGCCGACGATAGATGCCATTGGTGATGTAAAGATCCTCTATGGCATCATTATCAAAATCCGCAAAGAGCGCTGACCACGACCAATCAGTCGCTTCTATACCCGCATATTGCGCGATTTCGGCAAAGCGTGGTTTGCCATCAAGAGCTGTCCCAAGATTGAGTTGGAGAGCATTGTGCGGAAATTGATGATGGTAGCCAAACGAACGCTTGAATTGATAGACATCATAAGCTTCGGGAGGCTCGGAAGTCTTAAGTATGTCCTCTCGCTCTGGCTTCATATCCAAACTCAAGATATCTAATCGCCCATCGTGATTGATATCCACTAAATCACTACCCATCGAAAACCGACTCGTATGCCCAATCACAGATTTAAGACTCTCTGTAAAACGCCCATCTCCATGATTGAGATATAGGTAATCGTCTTCGTGAAAATCATTACAAATGTAGATATCGGGCCAATCATCGCCATTGATGTCGCCTACCACCACATTGAGCCCATAACCCAAGCGACTACTACTAATGCCTGCCTCTTGGGTGATATCAACATATTTACCATTGTCATTGCGGAGGAGTTTGTCGCCAGCCAGCGGGTCTGATCGATCTCTTTGTCTGACATCTCCCACCGTTTCTGAAGGACGGATGCTATGATTGAGCTGAAACATATCCAGATCGCCATCTCGGTCATAGTCAAAAAATACCGCTTGGGTAGAGAAACCGACAAGGTCGAGATTGTATTCGGCTGCCGCTTCGCGGAACGTCAGATCGCCTTGATTGAGATAGAGTAGGTTATGCCCCTTTTTGTCTAGATAATCCCCTAATTGTGAGACATAGATATCTGGCCAACCATCTTGGTTGACATCTGCGATACTTACGCCTGTACTCCAACTATTGCTTGGACCTTCGATCCCTGCTTGTTGAGAGATATCCGCAAAGCGGAACGCTCCTTCATTGCGGTAAAGTCGATTGGGTAGTAGATTGGCTGTGAAAAATATGTCTGGTAAACTATCGCGGTCGAAATCGGCAATTGCTACGCCGCCTCCATTGTAGTAATAGAGATAATTGAGAATGTTGAAGGTCTCAGTATCTTCCAACTGATTGGCAAAATCAATCCCAGTATAATCGATAGGCATCAAAACCATTTTACCGACTTGGGCTGGGGGAGCTGGAGTTTCACAGCTGCACCAAAGCAGTAAGCCGATCAAAAATACCCAGTAGTTACTACGCCCGATTTGCATGCTTTAGCCTCTGATTGAGTCGTAAAGCTACACTTTTGCCTTTATAACTCCACCTCTAGCCCTAACAATAGTTGTCTGCCTGAGGCCATAGGGTTGAAACTATCTTGTGCATAGCGAACCGCTAACTGATCGAACTCCTGATGATTGCTATCCGTCCATTGTAGAAGATTGTTAGCCTGAAGGGAACATTTGACCTTCTTGAGTTTTTGATGGATACGATTTGCCGGTGCATGCCAACTGAGGCGAGTCTCTTGTAGACGCAGGCCATTGGCTAAGGCGGAGGAGGGATCATTTTGTAGCCAAGCCCAAGCATTGAGATCGAAAGCCCATGCTTTGTAAGTAAGTGTTTGGCTATTCCTGAAAATGCCTTTAGGCAGCGGTAGTTCATTGTTTAACACAGAGGGCTGGCCACCGCTTGGACCACTACGGCTGCGAGAGGCCGTAGTGGGATCTGGATCAATAAAACTTTGGTTGTAACTGTAGGATGTATGAGAATAGATCAAAAGACCAGAATTGAATCGATGATGGGCGGTGAGACCGAGAGAACCTCCAAATTGAGTTTGATTTCCCTGACCGTCCCATTGGAGCCAGCATAGATCTACAGCCTGACGTTCCGCGAAGCGGTTGGCATGAAGACGCCCCTCAAGCCTGAGTGAGCCATTGTTGGTGATCTCCCAAGTACTCGCCAACGAATTGAGCCAAACTCGATTTTGGTTAAGCAAGAGAGCCGCAGCCTCATAGCGAAAGGATATACGCGAAGGCGCACAGTGGCCCTCATTTCTTCCAATCGAAGCTCTTATTGTGGTGGCACCAATTGCTTGCCCTTCATTTTGGGTAAAATATTGTTCCTGCCGTAAGCCTACTGCCACCGACATTTCTTTGGGGAGTTGGTAGTTAGCGCCTGCGGCGAACGCATGGTTTTGTTGCTCTTCGCTTTGTTGGAAATCGTATTGAGCGTTGAAGGCAAGTTTGGGCTGTTGAGAAGGATGGTAATCGGCATTGGTCCTTACGGCATGATATTGTCTGAGTTTATCATCGCGATGACTGATTTGAGTGAGTTGATTGAGCTTGAGATTGAGTTCATCATTGGCTCGCCATTGCAACAACTGGCTGAGAATGGCGATTTGATTGCGGTCCGCAATCGCGTCTTGGCCGACTGATTGCATATTTGCTGCCAGTAAATTTGTCTCCCAATGAATTTTCCTTAAGTCTAGCCGAGTATTCAAACTGCCTCCATATAGCTGCCACTGAGAATCTGATCTATAGTTGGGGCGACTGACATAATCTAGCCCTCCTTGCATTTTGAATTTGCTGTCTGTGGGATCTCTTTTGATGCGGAAATGATGCTCTTGATGAGAAAAATCTGCTTGACGTTCTCCGGAGGAGAAACTAATCCCACCTAAGCCTTGATAAGTGAGATCGGAATCATATTGATTGATGGAATTCGAATGGAACGAAATATTGCCTCCTAGCGATTGGGCGCCTTGTGTGTTGATAGCATCATTGGGACTTAGTGCGGTGATTCGTTGTGGGTTAGATTCCCATAGAAAACGAAACAGTCCATCTGCTTTTTGATCCAAAGGCATTGAGTTAAAACAGAGGCTTGCTTGACTGCCTATCGCGGCTTGGTTAAATCGCGGCAGGATATCATCTCCTTGCCGTGCAATACTGAGTTGAGAATTGAGCCCATTGAGTATAGCGGGATCAGACATAAAGATATTTTCTGTTTGAATTGTCCTAACGACAAGGTTGCAACAGCAGCGATTAGGGTGGCAAAGCGGTTCACGATAAATGAGCATATTTTGATAGCCCAATATCTCTACTGCAGCGAGCTCTAATGCTTGGGGGACTAAGTCAATATTAATATTTGAGTTGGTGCTAGTGAAGTCAATGATTTGCGTTACAGCCCCCATTAAGGAAACCGCTATTTTGCCTTCTTCTTGGGGAGAGCTAAGGATAAAACGACCGTCAAAGTCGCTATAAGCACCAATCTCAGTGCCTACTAGGGCTATTTTTACGCCAACGGCACTTTCTCCATCGAGGGTGATCGTTCCGCGAAGCGTGAGAGTGCTTTGTGCCCAAGTCAAGGAATATAGTCCTAAAAAAATAAAGCTCGTTACGATAGTTTTCATGTTTTTGGACTAAAAGAGTGAAATTTCCATACTAACTAAGAGGCCTGGATTATGGGGTAGCGTGCAGAAGCTGATACTATGCAGATATGAGTAGACGGAGGATTCCACAAAGCGAAATGTTTTTTTTCTCTTTGGCTACTCGGCCACCAACGAGAAGTGCAGCATTTGCAAAGCTTTATGAAGAGATAATCGACGTACGGATAGATTGGTCGGACTAGCGTCCTTATTTTACGGCTAAACGACCACTTAATCTCCCGAATGACTTAAATTCTCGCTGAATGCATACATGCTTTCTGCCGAGGATTAGCGTCAGCTGGGAGATTTTTTTTCGGCAATGGCCCTTTTCTTATTAACATTAGAGTGTAAAGGACGTCTAGATATTGAGGACTTCCCTTTCCATTGATCCAAGATTCTTTTTTCTCATAGATAAAAGCTGTTAGTAGCGCCCGAATGCCAATCGGGTGCTATTTTTTTGTCTAGTCTTTAAGGAGCATCCATCCACTTCATCCATAATCTTACATACCTAAGCTTTTGACCTCTTTTGCTAAATAATTTTGATTGGGATATGCAATTTTTGACCCATTGAATATTCGATTTTTCTAATCAAAAAATGTTAAAGCAAACACCACAACCTGCTCACTTATTACGTAATCGTTTTGCAGCCTGGGTCGCAGGATTAGTACTCATTGCTGCTGGCTTATTCATGGTCAATGTTACCAATGAAGCTAGCGCCAGTTTTGGCTTTAGCAATGTGGCCAAAGATGACAGTGCTGGAGATACTGGCAATGCTGGAAGTGCTGCCGCCATCACTGGCAAAAAAGACGGAGGCTTTGCCTGGGGTGATATCAATAATGATGGCTATTTAGATCTAGTCGTCAATACCGAGAACAGTTCACTCAATACTCGAATCTTGATCGCAGACCCAAGCGATCCTGCCAATCCGGTATTCAGAGATTCTACCACTAGTTTTTGTAATGATTGTGGAAGCTCAATAAGGGAACGCGTAGCTATCTTGCTTGACCTCAATCATGATGGTTATACGGACCTTGTGCGCAACACCTACAATGGCTCGATCGGTAGTATTGCCATCTATCTCAATCAAGGTCCGACGGGCTCTTATCATCTAGGTTCTAATAGCAATGGAGATCCCCATAAGATCATAGACTATGCTGATTTTCATGATAACAATATGAATGTGGAAGGGATTTTGGCTGCGGACTATGATCAAGATGGCTGGATAGATCTGGTTGCTGAAAATCACGACTACGGCATTGATATCTTCCGAAACCCAGCCGATGGAAGTGCCAATTTTATCAATATAGATCCTAGCACAACAGGTCTCACTAGCTCGGCTAAGGATGGGGATTATATTGCCGGAGTAGATTACGATGACGATGGTGATATCGATATTTTGGCGAGAAAGAGTGATGGTAATGATCTTTTTACCAGTAATGGTGATGGTACTTATGATGGTGGAGTAGATATCGGACAAGCATCCAATGGCAATAAAGGAGGTGTCGTATTTGGCGACTTTGACAATGACGGCGACTTTGATTTGTATTGGACTGATGCGAATGATAATCAGATTTGGCTAAATGAATCTGGGACATTTCGTCCTACCTTTGACGGAAGTAATAGTGAGCCATGGGCTTCCGCAGGATTGACTTCGCCGAATACTGGGATTGATGGTTGTGCGCTTGGTGATGTCAATAATGATGGGAAACTTGACCTTTTTCTGACAGATAAAACTGGTAGCAGTTTTCTTTTTCTCAATGATACCCCCTTCGGCGGAACGCTCAGCTTTATCGCAGACAATGCTGGGATCGACGTCAATGGTGATGGCGAAGGCGCTTCTTTTGCGGATTACGATCGCGATGGAGATTTAGACTTATATATCAATGTCAAGAATAGTGCAAATCAACTCTGGCGCAATGACTTCAATGATGGCGGCGCAAATGATTTTCTCTTTGTAGATGCTCGGATCGATCTAGGCGGTGGAGTATGGCGAAATGCTGTGGGGGCCAATATTTTTCTTGAAGATTGTAGTGGCACTCGGCTTTCTGGTACTAGAGAGGTTCCTACCGTATCCGGTCATGGTACTGATGCTCCTGATCAAGTGCATTTTGGCTTGCCCAATGGGGCCGATCAAGGCTATAATGTGGTAGTGCGCTTTGTCGCCAAAAATGGAGTTCGAACCGAAATAAGTAAATATATAGTACCCGCAGATTTGGGTGAACAGACTCTAGTGGTTTATGATACAGATACACCAATCTATAGTATCTGTGATGATCGGGATCTAGATGGAATACCTGACATTGAAGACCTAGACGATGACAACGATGGGATAGCTGATATCGCAGAAATGCAAATTTGTGGGGCCTTGGATTGGGAAACTAACTCATATAGTGAGGGAGGGACCGATTATCAACCCGCTATCTTAGGTGTCGGTAATATCTCAAATAGTACTGTGAACTTCCGGGCTAGTAGCATAGGTAGTGCTACAATCGAATTTCTCAAAATTAGTAATACACTCGGCGCTAATAGTGTCACCGGCCTAGAGTTTAGAGGGGCTAATTCTGAAAATAGAGATAGTGCGGTACTATGGACCCTAGCGTTCAGTGAAGCTGTCACTAATCTCGACCTATATTTTGGATCGCTCGACTATCATGATCGTATAGATTGTTACGCTTACCGTGGAGGGATTGCCTTGCCGCTTAGCCGTTTCAATTTTGAAATCCCCAATCCTACGAGTGTTTCGATGATTGGCGAGAGTAGTGTTATCTGTGAGGGAAATCCCGTAAATAATTACCAATCCTTTGATGAGGCCTTCCGATTTAAGATTAGTCAAGCGGTTGATAGTGTAGTGTTTAAAGCCTATAAAGCCAATGGATCTGACAATACTGTCACGCTCTTTATTAGTGATTTGAGTTATTGTCTTGCGCTTAATACTGACAGTGATAATCTCCCGAATCACTTAGATCTCGATTCAGACAATGATGGTATCCCCGATTTAGTCGAATCCGGTGGGCTCGATACTGATGGCAATGGCAAAGCCGATTGTTTTGATGGAACGGGCGCTTTGACAGATGATGATAACGACGGCTGGTGTGATACCTATGACAATGTCGGGGGAAGCTTTACCGCAGGCAGTCCTCTCTCGGCCCTTGATCAGGATGAGGATGGGATACCTAACTACATCGACATTGACAGCGATAATGATGGCATCACCGATGTAGTAGAAACTTTTGGCTTTGAGGCCGATGATGACCCTACTAGCGGGCGTGATGGTAAAGTAGATGATACCACCGATGCTGATTTCAATGGATGGAGTGATAATTTTTTCAACCTGATCCCTACTACTGCAGATGCAAATCCTGAAGAATCAGTTAACAATTCATTAGTGGATTTTGCCACTGGAATCAATAATCCTGACCGAGATGGAGATGGTTTAC
>JBGCFA010000190.1:0-13187 GCA_045106675.1 Bacteroidia bacterium | reverse complement strand
AATAAAGAATCAGTCTCATACCCAAATGGTAATTGCCCTACTAAGATTTGATATAGCAATACGCCTAAAGTATAGATGTCAGACTGCGTCGATAAGGTTTCACCTTGCAATTGTTCAGGAGAGCCATAGGCCAAGGTATAGCGGTGCGTCGCTTCGGTCAGCTCAGAGGAGAAAGAAACCTCTTCTTCATTCAGGCGTTCGGCAACGCCAAAGTCTAAAATCTTGACCTCTCCCGCCTCCGTTACTAAAATATTGCTGGGCTTGAGGTCTAAGTGCAATACCAAGCGTGAATGGGCGTAAGAGATTGCTTCGGCCACTTTGTGGAACAGGGCCAATCGTTCGGCAAGGCCGGCATCACGACTCTCCAAATAAGTAATAATGTCCTGCCCTTCGACATGCTCCATCGTAAAATAGAGCCGCCCTTCAGCCGTGGTACCGCCATCATACAGTCGCGCAATGCCGGGATGTGTTAGATTGGCCAAGATTTGCCGTTCTTGTTTGAAGCGGCGGACCGATTCTTCTTGCAATCCCCCCGGTCGGATCAATTTCAAGGCTTCCTTGCGATCAAAATCTTCAGTCGTCCGCTCTGCTAAAAAAACGGAGCCCATGCCTCCACTACCGACATGTTCGATCAACCGATAGATACCAATTTCGGTGCCTACCAAAGTTTCGTCCTCGGCGACCTGCCAAGGGTGAGTAGAGCCTGTTTGCAGTACCGGATGCAAGGTAGATTCGGCAGCGAGCAGCTTGAGCAAGGGTTCATAAGCAGCTGGATGGTCTATTTTGAGGCGTTCGAGGCTTTCTCGCTGCTCGCGAACGGGCAGGTCCACCAAAGTATGAAACTGCTCTGAGACGATCGCCCAGATTTCTGGATCGAGTTGACTCATGATTGTTGCTCTTTGAGTTGGACACTGAGCCAAGTACGAGCTAGTCGCCATTCACGACGGACAGTCGTCTCGGAGATGTCTAGTATTTTGGCGATTTCTTCTTGCTTGAAGCCGCCAAAGAACCAAAATTCGATGATTTTTGCGCCCCGTTCGCTGAGGTTTTTGTACTGCGTCAGGGTATCATTGAGATGCAAAATATCTTCGTAGGTGGTCATATGACTCACCTCTTGATTTTCGAGCGTAAGGATGATTTTATCACCACCGCGCTTTTCACTTTGCTTTTGGCGGGCGTAGCTCACTAAAATGCGCCGCATTGCGAGAGAAGCCACATGAAAAAAATGGCCCTTTGACTCAAATAATTGTTGTTGCTGACGAGCCAGCTTGAGGTAGACTTCGTGAACAAGTCCAGTGGCATTGAGCGTATGATTGGAGCGTTCAGACTTGAGCTGAGAAAAGGCTAAGCGCTTTAATTCCTGATAAGCTTGGGGAAAATACGATTCGAGGTTTAGGCCTTTATCCATATACGAAGCGTTAGATCGAAATATACGATATTAACGAGAGAATCTTATTTTCTATATTTCACGCTAGGTTAAACGCATCAAAATACAGGACTTTCGTTTTGGCCGGCTAAACATCTCCCGCCTCAATCTCCGCCCCTTTAAAGTGGCGCTCTCCGGGCATGATCGAGAAATTGGGCAGTGAGAAAACCCATTTGAAGGGGTTGCGGCTAGTGTGAGCGGGGATGTTCTGCGAAGCAAAGGCTAGAAAATGCGCCCAATCGTTTTAATGCGTTTACCCTAATTTCACGCTTTAGACCAAAGAATTGATGGAAAAAGGTCTTTAGACATTTCCTTGCCGCTTTGCGGAACGCTTTTTTTCGATAAAATGCAGTTTAGCGCCTTTCATTTATGAAAAATTTGCTCCATTTCTTATCCACTATTTGCCTCATTGCTTTTTTCAACTTCAGCTGTCAGGATAGCCAGAAGCCAGGCCCACCCAACATCTTGTTTGTCTCAATAGATGACTTACGGCCAGCATTGGGAGCCTATGGTGATTCGATCGCGATCACCCCTAATCTAGATCGTTTGGCTCAGGAGGGAATGACATTTAAACAGACCTTTTGTCAATCAGCAGTATGCGCACCATCGCGGGCCAGTCTTATGACAGGTTTGAGACCTGATTCGACGCGCGTTTGGCATCTTGGCGATAAGTTTCGAAAGATTAATCCAGAGACAGTCACGATGCCACAGCACTTTGCCAAACATGGCTATCACACAGTCAATCTGGGCAAGATTTTCCACAACTATATGCCAGACTCTATTTCCTGGGATGAGCCAGACTTGCGCCCAGCTCGTTATCTCCGACCCGAATGGCTCGGCAGAGATGGGGAGACTTTTTATATCAGCGAGGCCGTTGGTAAATCGCAGCAAATCAAAAGAGATTCTTTGTTAAAATTGCGGCCCGTGAGATATGCAGATGGCTGGAATACTGGTCCAGCGTGGGAAGCTGCAGACGTTCATGATAGCCTTTATTATGATGGTGCCCAGAACGAACTCACCAAAAAGACGCTGACTCGATTGGCTAAAATGAATCAAGCTTTCTATATGGGACTCGGCTATTTTCGACCGCATTTACCCTTTGTCGCACCAAAGAGATACTGGGATCTATACGACCCAAACAGCATTCCGCTAGCCGCCAATCCCAATATCCCGGAAGAGGCTCCTCTCTGGACCATGAACTCCATGTATGAGCTGAGACATTATGATGGATTTGGCCATATCGGACATCCCACTTCGGCATATCAGATGAATGAAGATACTGCTCGGATTTTGAAACAGGGTTATTATGCCAGTGTGAGCTATGTCGACGCTCTATTGGGAGATATCTTGGATCACTTAAAGGCGCTCGATATTTATGACAATACGATCATCATTGTCTGGGGAGATCATGGCTGGAAACTAGGAGAACATAATAGTTGGGGAAAAATGACCAATTATAATATCGACTTGCAAGTCCCCATGATCATTCGATATCCAAATCAAAAACTTAGAGGAGTAGAGACAGAGGCGATAACAGAGTTGGTGGATATTTTCCCGTCACTCTGCGAACTCGCAGGCATAGCAGTCCCAGAGTATATGCAGGGTACGAGTTTTGTGCCATTGCTCAATGAGCCGCAGCTTCCGTGGAAGCAAGCCGCCTTTAGTCAGTTTCACCGGAGGCCAAAGGTATCAGCTGATGGCAAGCGTTATATGGGTTACTCTCTCAATACGGCACAATACCATTATATCGAGTGGTACACTTGGGATCATAAGAGCGGGACTAAAGGCGAATTTGTACAAGCGGAGCTGTATGATCGCATAGATGATCCTCATGAGAGACAAAACATGGCGGTGGGGGAAGAAAATGAGGCATTGAGAGGCCAGTTATCAGCGCAACTTAGAGCTGGCTGGCGCAGCGCAAAAGCAGAGTTAAAAGACTAAAACTAAATCCTATGTCATCCACTCGGCGTGAATTCATCAAAAGTAGCAGTTTATTGGGAGCGAGCATGAGTTTGCCTTGGCAAGCTTGGGGGCTTAATGAAGGCAAATTAGCGGTAGCTTGCCAGCAATATACTTGGACTACTTTTTTTAATCGAGCAGGTACTAGTTGGGAAGCCGATTATGAAAAGGGATTCAAAGCTTTTCAGGATTCGGGCCTAAGAGAAATCGAATTCTTTTTACCAGAAATCGCCAAGGTCAAGGCCCTCTTTGCCAAGTATCAAATTGGGCAACGCTCTACCTATGTCAATGCTTGGCTACATGAAGCAGACAAAGTAGGAGAAACGGTCAATCATATCATACAAGACGCCAAAGCCGCTAAGGAACTAGGCGTAGAAATCGTCGTGGTCAATCCTACTCCCATCGATTGGAATAAATCGCTAGACAAAAGCGATTATCAACTTGGCGTGCAGCGCGAAGGACTCACCGAATTGGCACGACAACTCAAAGCTCAAGGTCAAACGCTGGCTTATCACAATCACGATGCTGAGATGAGAGCAGGAGCGCGGGAGTTTCACCATATGCTACATGCTACTGATCCTGCCTTGGTTAAGCTTTGTCTTGACCCACATTGGATTTATCGTGGAGCTGGCAATTCGAGTGTTGCACTTTGGGATGCCGTCGATATGTACGGTGATCGGATCGTTGAGCTACACCTCCGGCAATCGATCGATGGAATATGGACAGAAGCGTTCGGCGAAGGCGATATCCAATACGACAAACTGATCAACTACCTCCTCAAACATGGCCTCAAGCCGCATATCGTCCTCGAACAGGCGATAGAAGCAAAAACGCCTCAAAAATATGATGCTATCGAAGCGCATCGAATGAGTTTAGACCATATCAATACACAATTTAAAGCGCTAAAACCATGACCACAGAAATCAAAGGTAGTAGATATATGCCCATCTTTACGATTGGGCTTTCGGTTTTTTATCTTTGGGGAGTGGTGCCGAAGATATGGGAAAACATACAAAATGGGCAGTTTTTCTCACTCAAAACGCTCGTTTTTCTTGCCTTTGGTAGTTTCCTTGTTTGGCAAGCAGTACGATTTATAAAATACCTAATCGAGAAAAAGCCCGTCATCATCATTGATGAAAGGGGCTTTACCGACAATGTCTCGCCTATCAAAGCTGGATTGATCCCTTGGGAAGAAATCTCTGGAGTGGAACTCAAAAAAGGACTTCTCAGTAGTAGCCTAATCATCAAACTACATGATCCAGAAAAAGTAATGATTCCTCTTTCTGGTATGAAGGAGAATATGGCTCGATCGTTATTGAAGAGTAAAGGCTCTCCTGTGATCGTTCAGGACAATTTGATCGATTACAAATTGAAAAATCTAGCCCAATTGATTGAGGGAAAAATCGCTTGATTTTGTATGCTAGCTGAGCGTTCTGCGAAGCAGAGAATATATCCCAGTCCTATTTAATCTCCACCCCATCCAAATCCGCCAACTTAGCCCGTACTCCCCAGCCACCAAATTGCTCGCTGACAGCAAAGGTGATGACGTTCGGCCCGGCCGATAAAGGCAAATAAATCGAGTCAAAATAGCCAATTGTGCCCAAATAGCGATAATCGCGGCTGCGGAATCGTCGTTGTCCACTATAAACCAATTTGCCATTGACATAAACACGAGTGGCATCACTATAGCCAAAATCGAGTTGCTTGACTTGTTCAGTCTCAGAATCGATTTGAAAACGGGCAAATACCGTATTGACCTCCTCACTTAGTCCCGTTCTTTGAGCGAGATTGAGCGTGCCGGTATATTCACAATCATATTTTTGCCAGCTCTGCTGAACGCTTGGCTCCATATCTAGCTGGGTTTTGCTCGCGATCTCTGCTTCGAGGAAACCATCCGAAACTTCCCAATTCAAGACAGTGCCAGCTGCGATGGGAGGCAATTTAGGGGCAGGAGTTTTGATGGTCGGATTGTCTAGTTTTTGGTAGCTAAAGTTAGCATACCGAGGATCAGTCATGATCGTATAAAGTTCAAGGTAGCCTGCTTGGGCTTCACGTTTGAGTTCGAAAGCATGCAAAACGGGCGTCTCCATATCGTCGATATAGACTTCCATTTGTTGGTCATTGATGACAAATTTGAGGTGCATCCACTCTCCAAAACGCCAAGTATGAGGGACGCCATGCCCATCACCATGATAGAGTTGCCAGCCATTGGTACCATTGTAAACCGGAGTATATTGCATGGCATCGGGATTGCCAGATTGGTGGGCACGCATATAGTACTCTTCAAAATTACCTCCATCTGCTATACGGAAGTGCAAACCGAAAAAACCACGTTTAGGAGTGAAAGCAACATCGTATTCGATGATGCCGTTTTCGAACTCCACCTCCGGTAAACGCGCTGTCCCATTTTTGAGCCAAATACTCTCTTTGCCTTGGTAGCTTTCTAATAGGTGTTCGCCATTAATCTCCCATTGATCGGAGCTAAAAGGAATGGACACAGTCTCCTGTGCCCACTGCTTATCAACAATAAATACAAATGACAAGACAAAAATCGTTCTTAGGTAAATCATGCTTTTCTGGGTTTTGACGTTTGATTACACTTGCAATATCAGCTCTCAGCATGGATATTATAGTCGCAAAAGCCGGTCATTTTGCGGTCATTTGTGGATTATTTTGTTAGAATCAGCCTTTTATGGTTTCGGAGCAACAATATATCAGTCATTGCAAACAGCAAATTGTCGCACAACTGCAATTGGGCGATAGTACGGGCAAACTCCGTCAAAGAGACTTTAGTTATCTCGCGGATTTGATTGAACAAAAGTCTGGGGTCAATCTGAGCCTTTCTACGCTGAAGCGACTTTGGCGAGAAGATCAAAATAGCATCCCCCACCCTAGTACCCTCAATGCCTTAGTATCGGTATTGAATATTGAGGATTGGCAGAGTTTTAAGCAAAGTTTCAAAGCAGCTAATCAGCCAGTACCAAAGCAGACTCCTCCTCCGATCTCTGCTAGATTGATTGGCTGGTTTGCCGTGATCGGCGTGATTGCGGTTTTGGGTTTGCTAATATTTATCGTGCCGGGTTTTGTCCAGAGCAATCGTATCAAAATCAATGGCCCGATCAGCTTTAAGGCCGACAAAACCGTCTCAATGGGCGTGCCCAATACCGTGATTTTCAATTACGATGTGAGTAAGGTGCAAGCCGATAGTTTTTTCATCCAGCAATCTTGGAACGAAGCGTTCCGCGAAGCGATAGACCCTGAAAAAACGCACTTCACTAGTATCTACTACTATCCCGGCTATCATAAGGCAAAGCTGATCGCCAACGATTCTATAATTGCCGTGCAGCCGATTCATTTGTTGACCGATGGTTGGATGCCTTTTGTAATTACTGAGAATGGTCAGGAAAAGCCCATTTATCTAGCTCCAGACATTACTAAGCGTCCAGGCGAACTTAGGATCGTTCGGGAAGATTTATCAACGAGAGAGCTTGAGTTTAAAGATTTATTCCGCGTTAGCTTTCGACAGATGAGGGATTTTGGAGACTTGTCTAGTCGTAATTTCCAATTGAAAGCGCAGATCAAAGCCGATTACTTTCCGGAGATGCCTTGCCAGAAAATAGAATTGTTGCTACACTGCGAAAAGCACATCATGCTGATTCCCCTTACCAGTAAAGCTTGCGTGAGCAATCTCGGTCTTAAGCTCGGAGAAAATTATCTGAGCGGGCGCGAGCATGATTTTTCGGCATTTGGAGTCGATGATCTTGAAGCATGGCATGAATTAGCCTTAATCGTTCGAGAGCAGCAGGCAGAAGTGCTTCTCGATGGTAAAAGCATCTATGAAACAACTTATGAGCAGGATTTGGGACTGATCAAGGGCTTAGATATCCGATTTGAGGGCCTTGGTCAAGCGGATTGGATACGGCTTTGGGACGGAGAGGGCGAATTGGTCTTTGAGGATGAGTTTGAATGATTGCTTGCTTCGCCCCCATCGCGGAGGAGTATCTAGCCTCATATTTTTCCACTTCGCGGAACGCAGCCTTTTCAAGATCCTTCCTCTCCCTCAGGATCGAGGCAAGCATGGGGCTCAAGATGACTACCACAAAAAGGGTCAAAACAGCACCTCTTCGCACATTTTAGCTCGACTAGACAACTTCATCCTTTATCTATAACTCATGCAATCGGTTGGCATGGATTTTTGCGGCTTTCTTTACTTATTATTTTGTCTTTCGAACTTAATCTCCCCCTCATGAAATCTCTCGCCCAATTAGGTGTTTCAGCCGATACACTCAACCCACAAGACAGAGCGTTCCTCGCAGAAAATGGCTACCTCAATCTCGGCAAACTGCTGAGTGATGAGCAAGTTGAAGCGGTTCGTGCCACCATCGATCGACTTTTAAAGGAGGAAGGGGACGATGCTGGCTCTGAAAACATGGACTCGCCTTATATCAAGCATCCCAAGGAAGCGGGAGCGGATAGGCTGGCAGATTTAGTGAACAAAGACCCAATCTTTGATCAGTTTTATACTCACCCGAGGGTTTTGGCGGCGGTACAGGCAGTCGTCGGCGACGAACTCAAGCTTTCCTCGCTCAACTATCGGGCCGCTAAGCCGGGAGATGGATTGCAAAAACTACACGTAGATTGGCACGAAACTGTCGAGGCAGGGGATTTTAAAGTTTGTAATTCGATTTGGTTGTTGGATGATTTCTCTGCCGAGAACGGGGCCACTCGCCTTGTGCCGAAGACCCATCTTGGGGGTATTTTACCGCAAGACGCAATGGATGATCCTTTGGCCTCACATCCGGATGAGATCATTTTGCATGCCCCTGCGGGAACGGTCGTGATCTTTAATAGTCACACTTGGCATGGCGGCACCACCAATCGCACCGATAAGCATCGCAGAGCAGTCCACAGCTATTTTTGCCGTCGCGATCAACCTCAACAAATTGATCAGAAACGCTATTTGACTGCGGAAACGAAAGCTCGGATCAGTGAGAGTGCTTTGGAGATATTGGGGGTTTAGTTGATAGTCCGTAGTTGGGAGTCAGTAGATCGTAGTTAGGGGTTTGACAGTTTTTGGAAGAAAAATCACTCCCATGTCATGCTGAGCATAGTCGAAGCATCTTTAGTAGATTTCTCACCGCTTCGCGGAACGATTGAGTATATCCAATGTAGCGGTGTAAAATCTTACGGCGCTACACTCCAATAATTTAGGCGACGCGGCAATCCCAAAGCGTTCCGCGAAGCGAGCAAGACAAAGATTTGAGTAATTGGAGATTTCTCTGCCGATTGGCATCGGCATTCGAAATGGCGCGTTCCGCACAGCGGCAGAAAAACAAAGGTCGCTCTAATCAAAAGACGCAGATAAACTCAGTTTGTTGATCGATCTAACTCCCAGCTTAGCAGGATTTTACCTTCAAGGTTTGGATAATTTTAGTACCTTCCCTCGCTAATTCAGAAGGCTGCAAAAAAACATACGCCCGCCTTACTTGAACACACATACCCTGTAGTTTACCCCAAACTTTTATGAATTCTTTTCGATTACCTACATTACTATTATTCACTGCGATTGCATTGGTCAGCATATTGGCGGCCTGCAAAAGTTCCCCCACCACCCAAACCCTTTCCTCAGGCCTTTATCCTCAGTACATGGATACCACTATCCGCCCTGGGGATGACTTTTTTGCATATGTCAACGGAGGATGGATGGACACTGCGACCATCCCAGCCGACAAATCTGCTTATGGGGTAGCTTACGCGGTCAACGACGAATTGCAAGTACAAGTAAAAAGCATCATCGAAGATGCTGCCAAAGGAGATGCTCCGGCTGGCTCTGACGCTCAAAAGATTGGTGATCTCTACGCCGCTTATATGGATACCGCTGCGCGGAACGCCAAAGGTGCTGAGCCATTGCAGGCAGGTCTCGCGGAGATCCAAGCACTTAGCAATCACGATGCCGTCATGGCTTATATGGCAGAGAATGCTGCCTTGGGTTATGGGCGTCCTTTTGCGATGTATGTCTCGCCTGATGCAAAAAAACCCACTGAATATGCGGTTTATTTCACCCAGAGTGGTTTGAGCCTCCCTAATCGTGATTACTACCTTACAGACAATGGCAATTTCCCCGCTTTACGCGAAGGGATCAAAACACATATCGCCAATATGTTTGGTCTTGCGGGCGTAGAGAATGGCAGTGATTTGGCCGAGAAGGTTTTTGCTTTTGAGAACACAATTGCAACCCATCACTGGACCAAAGAGGAAATGCGCCAGAGGAGCAAGCAATATCATCCACACAGTATAGACTCGCTCAAAAGCACTTATCCTAATATCGCTTGGGAAAGCATGATGGAAAAAGCTGGCTTGAGTGGCAAAGTCGATCACATCATCGTGCGTCAGCCTAGCTATCTGCATGCGATGAATGATTTCGTACGAGCTACTGATCTCGATACTTGGAAAGCTTATCTCAGTTGGAAGAAAATTCGCACAGATGGCGGTTCACTTTCCAATGACTTTTTTGAAGAGAGTTTTGACTTTTTTGGTCGCCAACTTTCGGGTGCACCCGAACCACAAGAAGCTTGGCGTCGCGGGGTCGAAACCGTCAATGGCGTACTCGGTGAGCTAGTAGGCAAGCTATATGTAGAAAAATATTTTCCACCAGCGGCTAAAGCTCGCATGGATGAATTGGTTAACAATCTCCTAGCTGCTTATAAGGTCAGTATTGAAGAACTCGATTGGATGAGTGCCGAAACCAAAGTCCAGGCTTTGGATAAGCTCTCTAAGTTTACGCCTAAGATCGGTTATCCTGACAAATGGAAAGATTATTCTGCGATCGATATTAACAAAGACAATCTATTTGCCAGTATTCGTAGCGCGCGCAAAGCGGGTTATGCTCGCCAAATCGCTAAGCTTGGTGGTCCGATTGACAAGACTGAGTGGGGTATGAATCCTCAAACTCTCAATGCTTATTACAATCCGAGCATGAACGAGATTGTCTTTCCAGCGGCGATATTACAACCACCATTTTTTGATATGTCAGCTGATGATGCCGTAAACTATGGTGCTATCGGTGCGGTGATCGGCCACGAAATCGGTCATGGTTTTGACGATCAGGGCAGTACTTATGATGGTGATGGCGCCCTACGCAACTGGTGGACGGAGTCAGATCGCGAAGAATTTAGCACACGTACTGGCGGCCTCGTCGCTCAATATGACTCTTACTCTGTACTACCAGAGGTAAATGTCAACGGAGCCTTCACCCTCGGTGAAAACATCGGTGATCTTGGTGGCCTCAGTATCGCCCTCAAAGCTTACGAAATGAGTCTCAATGGCAAAGAAGCCCCAGCAATGGGTGGTTTTACCGGCGTGCAGCGTGTATTCCTCGGCTACGGTCAGGTATGGCGTAAGATCGAGCGCGAAGCTTTCTTGCGGATGCAGGTCAGTTCTGACCCACACTCTCCGGCTCGCTTCCGTGTCAACGGCATTGTGCGCAATGTGCCTGCTTTTTATGAAGCTTTTGGCGTATCAGCGCAAGATTCGCTTTATCTAGCAGATGAGGATCGGATTAAGATTTGGTAAAATAATTTTAGAGATTGCCTCTCACTGTCTTACTAGACAGTGGGAGGCAATTTTGATTTACATCAAGCATTAAGCGGTTTGGGAAGAATTGCAGATTACTATCATGACATCGGGAAGCAATGAAACTAATTATCTATTATCTCGCCCTCCCAGTTTTATACTTAGTATCTGTCTTACCCTTTTGGCTATTATATAGGGTGTCCGATTTTCTTTTTGTCTGTGTCTATGGCATAATCGGTTATCGCAAAAAGGTAGTCTTCAATAATTTGAAAAATTCTTTTCCAGAGAAAAGTGATGAAGAGTTAAAGCGACTGCAAATCAAATTCTACCGATACTTCTTTGATCTGATTGTTGAAACCATCAAAACCCTAACAATTTCGCCCTCTAGCTTGCGAAAAAGAATGATATTCGAAGACAAGTCCGTCTTTGAAAAATATTATCAGCAAAATCAGAGTATTATAATTGTGATGGGTCATTTTGGAAATTGGGAACTTGGCGGTGCCCGTTTTGCCATTGAACCATTGCATAAACTCTATGTTATTTATCATCCATTGACCAACAAATATTTTGACAAACTGGTTTACAAAATGCGGACTCGACTGGGCAATGGATTATACGCAATGAAAAGAACCTTACGAGGCATGGTTGCTAATAGAAAAAATGTAACCGCCACCGCTTTTATTGCTGATCAAACCCCCAGCCCTCGGGACGCATACTGGATGACCTTTTTAAATCAAGACACGCCGGTTTTCACGGGAACAGGAAAAATTGCGAACAAATTTAACTACCCAGTAGTCTATGCTTCTGTGAAGCGTGTTAAACGAGGTTATTATGAAATTTCCATTGAAGACTTAATCAAAAATTCTGGTGATACGGAGCCAGAGGAAATAGTGGCTAGCTTTACCAGAAGACTGGAGCAAGATATTCGGGAAATTCCCGAAACTTGGTTATGGACACATAGGCGCTGGAAGCATAAACGCGATACAAACAGAATTACTTAGACGAATGCTGGAAGGAAAAGATCTAATTTTAGCTACCAAGCCATTTGCCGTAGAAAACAGGAGCAAGAGCTGGGTCTATACCCTCTCCTCAATCCTTTTCCTATTGCTAAGCATTATGGGAGCAGCGTACCCATTTCATATAGCCATACGATTGCTTTTTAGCTTAACGACTGCATTATTACTGGTTCGGATATTTGCGATCTATCATGATTTTCTCCACAAATCGGTCCTCAAGGGCAGTTTGGGTGCAAAAGTCATTTTTACCCTATTTGGGTATTATACCCTGAATCCTTCCAATATTTGGACACGTTCTCATGACTATCACCACAAGCACAATTCAAAACTACATACATCTAGTATTGGTTCCTTCCCCATCCTAAGCAGCAAGGAATTTAAAGAAATCTCGAAAGTTGATCAATTTACCTACCTCTTTATCCGGCATCCTTTAACCATCCTCTTTGGTTACCTCTTCGCCTTTTGGTGGGGAATGTGTTTACTCTCATTGATTAGAAATCCGGCCAAGCATTGGGATTCCCTTTTAGCCATCTTAACACATTGCTTAGCTGGGGCTTGTTTCGCAATTTTTGGTGGCTGGGAAGTATTTTGGTTTGCCTTTATGATTCCGGCCATCATTTCTAGTAGCATCGGATCATATCTCTTCTATGCCCAACACAATTTTCCCGAAGCTACTTTTCAGACGAAGGAAAACTGGAGTTATGCAGAAGCCGCCATGCAATCCTCCAGTTTTATGAAAATGAATCCGATCTTACGCTGGTTTACAGGTAACATTGGCTATCACCATATTCATCACATCAACGCCCGCATTCCTTTTTATCGCTTACCGGAAGTTCACGAATCCTTTGCCGAATTTAAAAAGGCAAAGACTACTTCATTGAGCCCTTCAGATATTTTTGCTTGTCTGCGAATGAAAGTTTGGGACCCAGATTTGGGTCGTATGATTAGCCTCAAGGAAATCAGACATTATCCAACGATTGAGTCTTGAGAGCTTTATTTCAAAGCTGTTTATAACGCACTAGCGCCAAGGTAATGCCTTGGCCCTTGGGCGTTATTTGCCTTATTCCGTTTTCTTCTCTTCCTCCAATACAATCTTCAATTCAGGCAGTTTCGCTTGTAGACCCTCCACCTGCGAAGATTCGATATCAACTCCTACCAGTTTAAGTGTTCTTAGATTTTCCAACTGGGCCAATCCACTGATATCACTCACCTCA
>JBGCFA010000019.1:0-28240 GCA_045106675.1 Bacteroidia bacterium | reverse complement strand
GTCAGTGATCCAGGCGCAGCCGAAGCAAATAGAGAAGTGTTTGGTATGCAGTGGGTTTATGTGCATCCTAGTGGCAAATAAATTGGGTATTCAATCTCCACGATAAACTAACTACTACAATGAAAAGAAGAAAATTCCTTGAAAACGGTACACTAGCCGGAGCTGGACTAGTGCTCAGTCCTTGGTTACTGCAAAGCTGTGCTAGTGAAAACAAAGCCGAAGACAAGACTACTGATGCTGCGATGGGAATGGAACCCGCTGGCATGTTTTTTAACATCTCTTTGGCCCAGTGGTCTTTACATAAAACACTATTCGAAGGCAAAATTGACAATCTCGATTTTCCCGCTATCGCCAAGAATGAATTTGGTATTGACGCAGTAGAATACGTCAACCAATTTTTCAAAGATAAAGCTGAAGACAAAGCTTATCTGCAAGACCTCAAAACCCGCGCTGACGATAATGGAGTCAAAGCTCTTTTGATTATGATCGACGGAGAAGGTGGTCTCGGTTCTGTCGATGATGCTGAACGTACCAAAGCCATCGAAAATCATTATAAATGGGTAGAAGCTGCTCAGTATCTGGGGTGTCATTCTATTCGCGTCAATGCCTATGGTCAAGCCAGTGCTGAAGAAGTTAGTTCTGCTGCGGTAGATGCCTTGGGACGTCTAGCTACCTTTGCCAAGGATTTTGATATGAATATCATCGTCGAAAACCATGGCGGTTATTCATCTAATGGTGATTGGATGAGCGGAGTGATGCAGTCTGTCAATATGCCTAATTGTGGGATGTTGCCTGACTTTGGCAACTTTGTCATCAACCGTGAAACGGGCGAATCTTATGATCGCTACCGAGGCGTAGAACAGTTTATGCCGTTCGCCAAGGGCGTAAGTGCTAAAAGTAACGTCTTTGACGAAGCAGGCAATGAGCGCAACATTGATTATCGTAAGATGCTAGAAATCGTCAAAAATGCCGGCTATAAAGGCTATATCGGTATTGAGTATGAAGGTAGTGAGCTTGATGAATATGCAGGCGTACATGCGACTAAAGACCTCTTGATGAAGGTGGGTATGGAAATGGGGTAATTGAATTCCTTATTTTTACATAAAAACTTAACTATCGGGATAGGCTTAAGCTTATCCCGATTTTTTATTAGGGGAAGAAAGCCCAAACTTGTTCTATTACCACAAATAAAAAACTGTCCTTTTATGCTGAAAACAGCTTACCTATCCTCACTATTTCTTTTTGTCTTTTGTTTTGGCCTGCTAGGGCAGAACGCTTCTCTCAATCTTGAAGAAGTAGGCAAGCTCCCTTACAGTGCTGAATTGAACGATGTCTGGGCCTATGTGGATTCCCTAGGCAATGAATATGCATTAGTAGGAGCTGTTAATGGCGTGTCCGTGGTAAGCTTGAGTGATCCGGCCAATCCCACCGAATTGCATTTTATGCCGGGAGTTAATTCTACATGGAGAGATTTGAAGACCTTTGGCGATTATGCTTATGTCAGCAACGAATCAGCAGACGGCCTACGTATTATTGATCTGAGTGGTCTACCCGCTACAATCAATTATAAAGATACTGTCATGCAGGGCATCAGTACGATCCACAATCTTTGGATTTCTCAAGGCATGCTCTTTGTACTCGGTCCTGACCAGTTTAATGGAGGAGCCGCAATGTATGACCTTAACGCCAATCCATGGATCCCTAGTTTTTTAGGAGCATATAACAACCGTTATGTACATGATCTTTACGGCAGAGGTGATACTGTCTATGCTGCTGAGATCAATACTGGAACGCTGACGATTTTAGATATCTCCGACCCCACTAACCCGCTGCAATTGGGCTCGAGAAGCTATGTCAATTCTTTTACGCACAATGTCTGGCTTAATGATGCAGGGGATGTTTGTTTTTCGACTGATGAATTAGCTGAGGCCTATGTCTATGCTTGGGATGTATCTGATCCTGGCAATATCCAGCAATTAGACCGTATTCGCTCTAGCCTTAGTAATGGAGATGCGATTCCTCATAATACGCACGTACTTAACGATTATCTCGTAACCTCATATTATCGCGATGGTATCAATATTGTCGATGCCGCTCGGCCTCACAACTTGATCGAAGTGGGCTATTATGATACCAGTCCTGCTTTACAAGGTGATGGATTCAATGGTTCTTGGGGGGCTTATCCTTTTCTCCCTTCTGGGCTTGTTTTAGCCAGTGATATGGAAAATGGATTATTTGTACTTCAGCCTTCTTATATAAGAGGCTGTTACCTGGAAGGGAATGTCACAGACGCCAGCAATAATGCACCCATATCTGGGGCCAGCATTGTGCTAAATGGTGTGAATGTCGAAGATCTGTCGATGACTAATGGTGATTATGCCATGGGTTTAGTACAAAATGGAACTTATGCAGTTACTTATTCTAGACTTGGATATATCTCTCAAACGAGGAACGTTGTACTTGAAAATGGCGTCTTGACCATCGAAAATGTGGCGCTAGATCCTTTGGTGAAAGTGAGCCTGACGATTGATGTGATAAATGCTAGTAATACCAGCCCAATCCAAGATGCCCAAATCCTTCTGCTTGATCCTGCTAATGATGAATTGGTTTCAGATTATGTAACTGACGTCAATGGTAGAGCGATCGATAATGATGTTTTTGCCATAACCTATAAAGTATATGTGGCTCGTTGGGGATATCAAACTTTAGAAACCACTATTACAGTAGACCCCAATGACCCTAACATTATCATCGAGATGGATGAGGGATACTATGATGATTTTTTAGTTGATTTTAGCTGGACCCTAATCGGGAACGCTACCGCAGGTATTTGGGAGCGAGGAGAGCCTGTTGGTACTTCTGCATTCAATCAAACTTTTAATCCGGATGCAGACGTGGTCGGTGATTTTGGAAAAAATGCCTATGTCACTGGCAATGCTGGTGGCGGTATTGGCGATGATGACGTCGATGATGGTTTGACGGCTTTACAAAGTCCACTCATGGATTTGTCTACTTATAATGATCCCATTTTGAATTTTCAGTGGTGGCTGGTAAATCTGGACATAAATACTGGTGCTGCTGGAGATGATTTTTTGAGAGTAGAGATCAGCGATGGAATTAATACGGTCCCGATAGTAGAGTACAATACTACTTTCAATAACTTTTGGACTTTAAGTGATAGTTTTCACCTCAATACTTTATTGCCTCTTAACAATCAGGTGATAGTTCGTTTTATTACCCAAGATTCTGGAAACCCCAATATTGTTGAAGCTGGTATCGATCTATTTACCATTACCGAAGGTGATACGAGTACTATGGTCAATACTGCTATTGAAACAGACTTATTTTCTGAGAGTAAATTTTCGATATATCCCAACCCTGCTTCGCAAGTATTTCAGCTTAGATATGACTTGCCAAATACCGCCGAAACTTGGAGTGTAAGTATTCAAAATTTACATGGACAGGAGTTACAGCATCAAAATTTAAATGCATACCAAGGCTCGCAAACGATTCGCACTCGCCTTCCTGAAGGACTCTATTTGCTTGTCTTAGAGGAAGATGGCTCGCCAAGAAGTACTCGGAAAATTTGGTTACAATAATGAAATAGTCAAAATTTCCGCTATTTTTACGTAGAAATATTCCTATATCAGGAAAAAACTCCGTTTTAGAAAGAAATAGTTCTGTGCGAATTTGGTTTTACCTACTAACACTTAGTCTTTTAAGTGTTAGTCTACTTGCCTGTAATAAAGTTGAAAATAAGCAAGTACATCGAGCTGACATGCGACTCACTATCCCTCAGATACTGCGCCTCTCACAGGAGCAGTATGGGATTAATGTGGATTCTAGTCAGGTCTTACAAGCTAATTTTTTAGAAAATCAATATTTAAGAGATGTCTTATCTGAACATCAGGTCTCGCCTGCGGTGATTGAAGAGATTGCGCAAAAGTCAGCAGAGGTTTTTGATGTGAGGCTGATGCGTGCTGGTAAACCCTATACCATCATCAAGAGTCAAGCGGGGCAGGTGGATTATTTCATCTATGAAAAAAATGAAGCAAACTTTGTCGTCATCGCTTTGCGTGATAGCATACATATGTATGAAGGACATAAAAAAGTTGACCGGAAATTAGGTGCTTTAAGTGGTACGATTGAAACTTCATTATTTGAGGAATTTGAGACTCAAGGAGCTGATATACGATTGGTGGCTATGTTAGAGGAGGTATTTGCTTGGACAGTAGACTTTTATGACCTCAAAAAAGGAGACCGTTTTAAGATTTTATATCAAGAAGAGTTTGTCAACGGCATCTCTATGCATAACTATCAAATTCAAGCTGCAATGCTAGAGCAGGATGGGGAGCAATATTGGGCTTACCGTTTCCCGATGGAGGGAGACTCTAGCCAATATTATGATCGCAAAGGACATCCACTCAAAAAAGCTTTTTTGAAATCTCCTTTAGCATTCGAAAGTATTGAAAAGCGCGAAGCTGATGCGGAAGCTTCCCCGAAACTTATTGCTACCCGAAAAACTCATTTTGGGGTTCATTATCAAGCTGAAAAGGGAGCCGAAGTTTATGCGGTTGGAGATGGCGAGATTATCCTGAAGACTAGTCGCAAAAAGCAAGGCAAGCTTTTACGGCTTCAGCATCGTCAAGACTACGAAAGTCAATATGAACACCTCGATCATTTTGCTGATGGTTTAAAAAATGGATCTCGGGTAAGTCAAGGTGATCTGATCGGCTATGTGGGTAGAACTGGCTCTGTCCAACGGTATCAAGTCTGTTTGCGAATGTGGAAGAATAAGAAAGAAATTCGCCCCCTAGAACTTGAATTAGCTCAATTACCCTCGCTATCTGGCAGTGTACTGCGGTTTTATCTAAAAACGCAAAAGCAATTGCAAAGAAGCCTTGAGCGACTAGAAAGCGAAACTCCCAACCAATCTTTGGCGGTTCAATAAAAAATGCATTTCCTGCTTGTGATTATTCC
The DNA here is from genome assembly GCA_045106675.1 of Bacteroidia bacterium. GTDB lineage: Bacteria > Bacteroidota > Bacteroidia > J057 > J057 > JBCAWW01. The sequence continues at coordinate 23,260 of JBGCFA010000019.1, read as the reverse complement.
CCAATTAGCTGTAATTTTGCGGTCGATTTTGAGGGGTATCATCAGGTATTCGGTACGAAAACATTATAATGAGGCCTGAATGTTTGATTTTTGGAACATTAAAATTTTTCTTCCGATTCGTTTTCTGTTGGTTTAATTCTATATTAAGATTGACCGTTCTTTTTAGACAATAAGGAAAATAGATACTTCTGCCATTCAAAAAATACTTCTATGAAGCAGATTTTTACCTTGATTTTCCTGTGTTGTAGCCTAAGCTTCCTAACTGGACAAAATAATTTGTTCGTTCCTTTTGGGCAGACAACTGAACAGGTAAAAGACTTCCTGTATGCCAAAGAATATGTAACGGCAGTACAAGAAGATGATTCGTTGCATAGCTTGCGTGCTTATTTGGATAAGAATAAGCATGTAGAATATGCATTTGAAAATGGCGCGCTATATGCAACTACCGTCACCCGTAACTATGTAGAGAAAAAATCTGCAGCTGCAGTTCAGAAAAATTGCATGGAATACATGCAAGTAATTAGTCGTGGTTCTATCAGTATTACGACTAATGAAAATGTTACCTGCTATACTGCGATTACAGAGGCTCGCATCATAAAGCTTTTTGTGCGTTCACATAAAAAAGGATCAACCTTGACCCTGACAGCTGTGAGTCGGCATTATGGACCAATGGTCCTCGATGATAATTTTCACTATGAAGTGGAACTACTGCAGGAAAAATTTATTTCAAATTAATTCTGATAAGTCCAGCCTAAAATTTGAAAAAGGATAAATGAAGCCTTGGAAAACATTCGTTTTTCAAGGCTTCATTTGTTGAATAGTATTTTTAGAGGGGAATTTTAGCTAATTTTAGACATGCATATCGCAGTTGCTGGAAATATTGGAGCAGGAAAAACTACCCTTAGTTACCTACTCGCTAAGTACTTTGGATTTGAGGCTCAGTATGAGGATAATGACCAAAATCCCTACATGATAGATTTTAACTCTGACATGACACGCTGGTCTTTTAATCTTCAAATTTCATTTTTGCATTCACGTCTCAAAAAAGTGATTCAAATCCGTAGCGAAGGCAAAAACGTGATTCAGGATAGGACCATCTATGAAGATGCTCAAATCTTTGCCCCGAATTTGCATGCCATGGGATTGATGACTTCTCGAGACTTCGAAACCTACAAAGAGCTTTTTGTATCGATTGCCGATTTGGTTCAACCTCCAGATCTCTTGATCTATCTAAGAGCAGATATTCCTACTTTGGTAGAGCAAATTCAAAGTCGAGGCCGTAATTATGAGGATTCCATCAGGCTTGATTATCTAAAAAGATTGAACGAAAGATATGAAGCTTGGTATGATTCTTATTCTTATGGAAAAAAGCTAGATGTGCATGTAGCTGAAACCAATTTTAGAGATAATCCTGAAGACCTTGGTGTTATTATTAACCGAGTAAAAGGAGAATTATACGGACTTTTTAGTTAGCCAAGCAAACCCTAAAACAACCACCATGCTAAGTTTCCGTCGACTATCACGGGCTAATCGACAACGCTGTGAAGAAAATGTTTTCCCACTAGAGGACTGGACTCCAACTGACTGGGCTACTGTTTTGGCAGGAAAAACGGGAGATGCCTGTAATTTGATCGCAAGGATGCGAAGAGGAGATAAGGTTGATGTTAAGGATGTCGGAAGAGAATTAGCCGATATTGTGATTTATGCCGATTTACTTGCCAGTCGATTAGGCTTAGATCTTGAAAAATGCCTGGTACAAAAATTTAATGAAACTTCCGCTCGTAAGGGAAGCGAAGTACTGCTCTAGTTGCTCAATAATATTCGTAGATATCTTGTAGCAGCGCCTCAATATGAGGCTTGACAGCTGACGAAGAATATGCGAAATGGTTTTGCATCAGGCTGAAGATGAGCACTTTGTTGCGTTTTGTCTTGATGTAACCACTTAGATTGTGATTATTACTGAGAGTCCCCGTTTTGGCATATACATAAGGGCCATCTTTGCCTGGATAATACTTCTCTAGCGTTCCTGAAACGCCTCCTGCAGGGAATAAGGAAAATAATCTACTCGTATCCATGTCTTGATAAAGGGCATCCAATATCCATACGAGGTCCCGAGGACTCGCTAAGTTGTATCTACTCAAGCCAGCACCATCTACCCATCTTGCCTGATCAGGCAGAGACTTGAATATGGAATCTAGACTATAGCGGATCATGGCCTCGCTATTAACTTTATCAAAGCGCAAAGCTGCGCTCATTACTAATATTTGTTCCGCAAAAAAATTATCACTGTTCAATAAGAGATATTGATAGAGGCTATCGACAGGGCGCGAATAAAAAATAGTCGATGAATCTGCAATGGTTTTGCCTTGCCAGAATTGGACCTCTTTTTGGAGAGTGTCTGTCAATAATCTAAGTGTTAGTGCTTCGCTCGTTTGAAAAGGAATCGGTACTTCCCAACCAGTCCCTATCAGTCGCTTGGGATAATAAAACTGATTACTATGTCGATCCCTGATAACCCTTTGATAATTAGCGTTTTCTGTTTGTTTGAGGTCGAAATTAGATGGGTTAATGGTGGCAGCGTTCTGCGAAGCAGCTAAACTAATCGTCGCCAAGTTGCCATAGATAGGCATGAGACTTCGCTCTGCTGCAAATGGATAATAATAATCCTCCCAAGCCCATCCCGGAGCCCAAGGAATGATGGCATTAGCTGAAAAATCAACAAATATTGGCCCTGTATGATTTCGTAAAAAACTATCAGCTGATTGTTGAGCGAAATCAGAATGTAAAAAGGTTGGGTCTCCTAAAGGTTTGATAATGAGACTATCTCCTCTCATTTGATATCGAAAACTCGGCACAGAATCTCCCAGAATCTGTGTAGCTGTATAGAAGCTAAATAGCTTGGCGTTAGAGGCTGGTGTGAAATACTTTTGTGCTTGATAGGTATGGATAAATTCCTGTTTATCAGGATCATAGAGCGCTAAACCGATAAAGTGATTCTTCAGTTTTTCGGGCTTGAGCAAATTGCTACTAAAACTCCGCTTTATCTTACTTCTAGCCTTAATTCCGCATGCATTGCTAGAAAATACGAAAACAGAAATCGCTATTATTTGAAAAATAATCGATGATTGAATATTTCTTGAGGAAATATATTTTATGCCTCGATGTAAGGCTTTTGGGGAAAACGTATTCATTCGGGTCGATGAACTAAATAGTTTGAGGATGATTAGATTTTTTTCATACGCCGGCTTTGTGGAATCATCATCCATGTTTCTAAACTAATTAAGTTAACGCTTAAAATCACACCTCATGCGGAAAACTACTTTCGCCCTAGCAACTTTGCTTGGGGCAACAGGATGCTTATTCCTGATTTTTCAGCTAACGCCTTCCCAACACAAGATTCAAAAAGTTCCAAAGCAAAAAGCAATCGAAGCTGCTATTGAACAAGAATTTGAAATGACCAAAGATCCTAGTCTCAATGAAGTGCCGAGAGATCGCTTAATTGAAGCTAGGGCTTATGCCGAACGCCTCAGGCAAGATCCAGACTTTACACGCGCTGCTATCACTGGGATCAACTGGGACGAAAGAGGCCCCAACAATGTTAGTGGACGAACTCGAGCTATCTTAGTGGATGCTGCTGATGCCAGTGGTAATACCATTTGGGTGGGTAGCGTCGGTGGAGGTTTGTGGAAAACCACCAACGCTTTGGCTACAAACCCTAGTTGGAATCCTGTCAATGATCTTTTTGACAATATCGCGGTTTCCTCTATTGCCCAAGATCCTAGTAATTCTTCGGTGATGTACTTTGGTACGGGCGAAGGATTTTTTAATGCGGATGCCATCCGAGGCTTGGGGATTTGGAAGACTACTAATGGGGGTACCACTTGGGCTCAACTCTCTAGTACCAACAATAGCACTTTTCATTATGTGCAGAAGCTATTGGTCAATGCGAATGGAGATGTTTTCGCTTGTACGCGAGACGGCGGAGTACAGCGTTCCACCAACGGTGGTACTAGCTGGACCAAAGTTTTAGGATCAGGTGCTAGTGCTACTTCCAATCGCGCGGCTGATATTGAACGTGCCTCCAATGGCGATCTTTATGCTACTACGGGAATGTTCCAGACTGACGGGATTTATCGTTCCACCAACGGTGGTACAAGCTGGACCAAACTGACTGGAGGAGGTCTACCTTCCTCAGGCTATCAGCGGATCGAACTCGCCTGCGCACCTTCTAACTCAGCCAGAGTTTATGCTGTTTTTCAGGGAACGAATTATGATTGTTCCGGTATTTACCGAACGGACAATTCAGGTACTTCATGGACTTCACTATCTGTACCCAGTGCTTTTGGTATGGCTAACTTTTGCCGTGGTCAAGCTTGGTATGATTTAATCTGTGCCGTTGATCCGAACAATGCAAACCGAGTCTTTATCGGAGGTATTGATGTACTGGTTTCTAGTAACTCTGGTGCAAGCTGGTCGCAGTTTACCCAATGGTATGGGGGCGGAGGTTTTCAGTATATGCATGCAGATCAACACGCAATGACCTTTGACGGATCGAGCAGACTTTACTTTGGCAATGATGGCGGAATTGCCCGCTCTACCAATGCCACGAATTCTACACCGACAGTCAACGGTATTTTCAATGGCTATAATGTAACTCAATTTTATGCTGCTGACCTCAGTCCTACCTCTGGATCAAATGTTTATCTAGCGGGTGCTCAGGACAATGGTACGCAACGATTTACAGGCACTGGAATCAACAATACGACCGAAGTAACGGGCGGTGATGGTGCATTTTGCCATATCGACCAGACCAATGGTGCAGTTCAGGTCTCCTCATATGTATACAATAACTATTATATCACGACCAACAGTTGGGGGAGCCAAACCAGTCGTTCCATCGGAAGTAGTGCTGGTCGCTTTATCAATCCAACTGATTTTGATGACGCGAGTAATGTCCTTTATGGCGCTTATAATGCTGGGACTTTCTCCTATATCACAGGCGTAGGTAGTTCCAATACTACGGGATCACGCAGTATTTCTGCTTTTGCTGGTTCTCAAGTCAGTAGTGTCTCGGTTTCACCGAACGTCGGCAATCAGGTTTATTTTGGCCTGGATAATGGTGATGTTGTTCGCGTAAGCAGTGCTAATACCAGTAGTGCATCCGGCACAGTGGTAAGAGCTGGTACGGGCTATGTCTCTAGTATCGCAATCGAGGAAGGCAATGAAAACCATATGCTCGTTACTTACTCCAACTATGGGGTAAACAGTGTTTATGAAACTACCAATGGTGGTGGCAGTTGGACAAGCGTAGAAGGCAATCTTCCTGATATGCCGATTCGCTTTGCCATGTTTGCTCCAGGAGAGTCAGATCAGGCTCTCTTAGCCACGGAACTTGGTGTTTGGAGTACTGATAACCTGAATGGTGGTTCTACCGTCTGGGGGCCTTCTAACGGTGGCCTAGCCAATGTACGTACCGATATGCTCAAGGCACGCAGCAGTGATAATACCGTTTTAGCTGCGACTCATGGTCGTGGTTTATATACGACGGACTTTTTTGCTGGGGGTACAGGTCCTAGTTGTGCCTCTACCGTAACGAGCTATCCATACTCCGAAAGTTTTGAATCAGGTATTGGTTCGTGGACTCAATCGGGATCGGATGATATTGATTGGACGCGCGATAGTGGTGGCACGCCTTCTTCTGGCACTGGCCCTACGACAGGAGCGGCCGGCAGTTGGTATATGTATATTGAGGCGTCTTCGCCGAACTATCCGTCCAAAACGGCCATTTTTGAAAGTGCTTGTTTTAATTTGAGTAGCCTTACTAGCCCAGAGTTAAACTTTGCTTATCATATGCAAGGTTCTGCGGTAGGAACTGTCTCATTGCAACTAAGTACTGATGACGGAGGCACATGGCCAACGACTCTTTGGACTCAGTCTGGAGATCAAGGAGCCGCTTGGAATCCTGCTACTATTGATTTATCCGCTTATGCAAGCAGTACGATCAAACTGCGTTATTTCGGTACAACCGCTGCAAGTTGGCAAGGTGATATCGCGATAGATGATTTTAGCATCGCAGAGGGTAGCACTGGCACTACTTGTACGAGTACGATCACTAGTTTCCCATATAGCCAAAGTTTTGAAAGTGGGCTAGGGCAGTGGAGCCAAGCCAGCGGAGATGATACTGATTGGACCAGAGATAGTGGTGGTACGCCTTCTACAGCTACGGGGCCAACTACTGGTGCCGATGGTAGTTGGTATATGTATATCGAGTCGTCTTCGCCGAACTATCCGTCAAAGGTGGGCAATTTTAATGGTCCGTGCTTTGATTTGAGTAGCCTCACAGATCCTGAATTCAACTTTCAGTATCATATGTACGGAGCTACTATGGGCACACTCAATCTCCAAGCTAGTACAGATGGCAGCACTTGGACTACTCTCTGGACTTTGTCCGGTAACCAAGGCAATAGCTGGCAAGCGGCTAGCGTAAGTATGGCGAGCTATGCCGGATCTACGGTTCAATTACGCTTCAATGGTATCACAGGCACGAGTTATACTTCTGACATCACTGTGGATGCCTTGAGTTTAGATGAGGCAGGCGGAGCTGGTTGTCCGAGTATTGACTTCAACAGCTATACCATCAATTCTTACGGTGGCACTCAAGATGCTGGCAGTAGCGCGATCCAAGATGCTGGAGCGACTCTCTTATTGCAAAACAATGCATGGAAGTCTATCACCTATAACTATACCGTAACTGCCAATACAGTGGTAGAGTTTGACTTCCGCAGCACGCTGCAAGGCGAAATTCACGGTATCGCGTTTGACAATGACAATGCGATCAGCAGTAATCTGACCTTCAAGGTTCATGGTACTCAAAATTGGGGCTTTACTGATTATGACAACTATAGCCCGACTGGCTGGACCACTTATGTGATTCCTGTCGGATCTTTCTATACCGGTAGCTTCAATCGCCTTTGCTTTGTAGCGGATCATGATGCTAGTCCCTCCAACGGGAACGCTTACTTCCGCAATGTCAAAGTCTATGAAGGTAGTTGTAGTGGCAATGTGCCCGTATTACCGACTGCTGGTTTAGTGCCTCAGCTGCAAACTGATGCTGGACCTTTGCAAGTGAACGCTTATCCCAATCCATTTAGGAATTCCTTTACCCTAGCCACTTCTGGAGCCGAAGGAGAAGTCGAGGATGTGCAACTCAGTCTTTTTAACAGCTTAGGCCAAAAGGTCTTTAGCCAAGATCATGTGCCTACCCAATCTGAAATTCAAGTGCCTGCTCAGTTGAGTGCTGGTGTCTATATCCTTCGGATTAGGAGTGATGGCTATGTTTCTGAACAAAAATTGATTAAAACAGAATAATCCAAACTCAATTCGTGAGCAAAACGTCCGCCATTGGTGGACGTTTTGCTTTTTACGATAATTTATGGATCATGCTGATATGAAAGGATTTTACTTGATTGGGATCTTTGTGCTAAGCCTCATGGCCTGTCGTTCTCCGCAGGAGACATCACAAAATCTCCTCTATCAACTCTTGGAAAAACAATCAGGCCCGATCGGAGAAGTACTGCAAAACTCTGCCAAATACCGCCTCCAGATCCTTTATACCCAAATAGATCGTGATGCAGATCAAAACCCACACTTCTCATCATTTAGTTATCGTCTCAATGAAGATGATTATTTCTACCCCGCGAGTTCGGTGAAGTTTCCTGCGGCATTACTAGCGTTGGAAAAACTCAAGCAGCTAGAAATCGATCCCTATACACCTATGTTGACGGATTCTGGAGCCATCGGCCAAAGTGCGGTGCTAACTGATTCTAGCTCGGCCTCTCTATTACCATCGGTGGCTCATTATGCTCGTAAGCTTTTCTTGCTCAGTGACAACGATGCTTTCAATCGTTTATATGAGTTCTTGGGGCAAGGTCCCCTTAACGATTCCCTCCATAATAAAGGCTATGCAAAGACTCGCATTGTGCATCGATTGTCCATTGCTTTGAGCGAGGAACAAAACGCTACGACCAATCCGCTGCGATTTGTGCAAAATGATAGCTTGCTTTACCAACAAGCTCTAGCTAAGAATGTGAAACTTTACTGGGATGACAATTCCATTTTGCTCGGGCTAGGGGAGATGCAAAGTCAACAATTGCTTGAGGCGCCTAAGGACTTTGCTCATAAAAACTATTTCCCGCTAGATGAACAACAGCAGATGTTAAAGGCAATATTCTTTCCGGAGCAGGCCGGACAATCTGCTTTTGATTTAGGTTCCGAAGATTATTCATTTCTCTATCGAGCGATGGGGGAACGGCCTCGCGAATCGGACTACCCACACTATCCTGACAGCATTTTTTATGATGGCTACGTGAAATTTTTTATGTATGGCGATACTCATGATACCATTCCTGATCACATTCGTATCTTCAACAAAGTCGGGGTTGCGTACGGATTTCTCACCGATAACGCTTACATCATCGATCTTGAAAATGGGGTTGAGTTTATGCTATCTGCTACCCTTTGGACCAATGAAAATCAAATCTTCAATGACGACCAATATGAGTACGAGGAGCTAGGCTTCCCATTCCTCGCGGAACTAGGAAGGATCATTTATGCTCACGAACTCAAGCGAGAACGGACAGTCATGCCAGATCTAAGCCGATACTGGCATTTCGACAGGCTCAATGTCCGGTAAAACTTTCTGCCTCGCTTCGCAGAACGCTTGTACTTCTCCTGTATCCTGAGGCTCTCGAAAGACAGCGTACTTCTCTCTGCTTCGCAGAACGCTTGTACTTTATGGGCATTTCGACAGGCTCAATGTCCCGTAAAACTTTCTGCCTTGCTTCGCCGAACGCTTGTACTTCTCCTGTATCCTGAGGCTCTCGAAAGACAGCGTACTTCTCTCCGCTTCGCAGAACGCTTGTACTTTATGGGCATTTCGACAGGCTCAATGTCCGGTAAAACTTTCTGCCTCGCTTCACAGAACGCTTGTACTTCTCCTGTATCCTGAGGCTCTCGAAGGACAGCTTACTTCTCTCTGCTTCGCAGAACGCTTGTACTTTATGGGCATTTCGACAGGCTCAATGTCCGGTAAAATTTTACTCTAGTATTATTTTCTCGATTTGGCGTCCGTCGATCCTTAGGTAGTAGATTCCTGCACTTAACTGTGGGAGTTGCCATTGCAGCTTCGCAGAACGCTTAAACTGATTTTGAGCAACTGTTTGTCCTAAAGGATTGAGCAGTTCCACTTGAAAATCAGCTTTGTCATCTAGTTCGATAAAGAGGAGGCGTTCCTCAGAGAGGGGATTAGGATAAATCCGTAATTGAATCTGCCCTAGCTCTCCTGCTACTGAAGTCAGAAGCCCAGAGTTGCTGGAAGAAAAGGTAGGCGTCATATAGCCAAAAGGGCCAGTACCATTGGGGGAACGACCAAAGGTTGTGTCTGCTCCGATCGGCCAATAAGTGACTTGATCTATTGCATTGCCATCCGCATATCCTAAATAAAGGGTTTCGCCATCGGAGGAAAGACCGAAATTCGCATGCAAACCACTTTGGTTATTGTCTTGGTCAGCCCAAACGATCAAATAGCTATTAGCTTCGATCAAGGTGTCTGGGAATGGCCATTTGGCGAGATTCGCTGGATCATCAGAGAGGAATACCTTCGAAAGACTAATCGGATTTGCAGTATTGTTGTAGAGCTCAATCCAGTCATCATATTCCAAATCTTGATCGGTGATGGTGATTGTATTATCCGCCATCAATTCATTGATCACGATTTGTCCTGCTTGGATGGTGTCGATATTGATAAATCCGGAGTTCTGCGCAGCAAAAGTAGGAATCATCAATCCGAAAGGACCAGTGCCATTGGGAAAACGCCCAATAGTAGTATCTGCATCCTGAGGCCCAAAGCTAAGTTGATCAATATTACTCCCATCAGAATAGCCTAGGTAAAGTGACTCGCCAAATGTACTAGATAGGTTGAAGCTTGCATGTAAGCCTGCTTGTTGGTCGTCCGCATCAGCCCAAATGATCAAATAATCATTGGCGGCGATACTAGTATCTGGGAAAGGCCATTTGCTGAGATCACTGGCGTCATCCGATAAAAATACGCCTTCCAGCGAAAGAGGAGCTGCGGTATTGTTGTATAGCTCGATCCAATCATCAAATTCGCCATCTTGATCAGCTTGTATGCTCAAGTTGAATGCGCTGATCTCATTGAGAACCAATTCGCCTGACATAATCGTATCGATGGGCGCAAAAGTACTATTGGTTGCATCAAATGTTGGTGGCATAAACTGAAATGGACCTGTACCGTTGGGAAATCTACCAGTGCTAATATCTAATTGTTGAGAATTGAAACTAATGGAATCAATTACAGTCCCATCAGCATAACCCAACCAAATTACATCTCCGGTAGCTCCGAGTCCAAAATAGGCATGCAATCCTGACTGAAACGTATCGTTGTCAGCCCAAACCATCAAATAGTCATTTGCAGCAATACTGGTATCTGGAAAAGGCCATTTGGTTGGATCATTTAAATCGTCGGTCAAAAATAGATACTGGAGGCTGAGATCCGTTGCCGTATTGTTGTAAATTTCGATCCAATCGTCATACTCACCATTTTGATCGGCTTGGGTGTTGAGATTATCTGCCATAAACTCATTGAGGACAAGCTCACCACTTTGGATGGTGTCTAATATGAGGAAGGGTGAATTATTTGCGGCAAAAGTGGAATTCATGGGGCCAAATGAGCCCGTTCCATTTGGAAAACGGCCTACTGATATATCTGTTCCTTGAGCGCTGAAAGTAATTGAATCTACCGTGAATCCATTGTTATAGCCTAGCCACAAGCGTTCGCCAGAGGCTGATAACCTGAAAAAAGCGTGTAAACCTGCTTGGAAAGTATCATTGTCAGCCCAAACGATGAGATACTCATTAGGCGCTAAAGTCGTGTCTGGAAAAGGCCATTTGGTAGGATTAGTAAAATCGTCGGTCAAAAAAAGGCCATTGAGGTTTACTGTATTTGAGCTGTTATTGTAAAACTCCACCCAATCATCAAACTCTGCATCTTGGTCGGTAACTGTATTGTCATTGTCGGCCATGAACTCATTGATCACCAATTGTCCCGGTTGGACTTGGGCTTGAATTGATAAACTGGCGAATAATAGCGAGAAAATAGCCCCTATTGTATAGGTATAAGATCTGACAGATTGCATTGGTGTTTGGTTTTGTAATTGGTTGGGAAAGCGACTCATTTAGCGTTGAGGCTATCTAAATATATAGACGCAAAAAAAGCGATTTGCATTGGGTACGCAAATCGCTTTTGTAAATATCTTTACAGAAGTACTTATCACTTTTTGGTAAGGATAAAGACTTTGCCGTCATTTTTGGCAACGACATCCATGACAAATACTGCGTCTTCAACTACGGCTTGTCGATCAAGTCGTAGTGAGATGACATCATTTTCGAGATCATCATCTTGTAATACCTCTTCAATGAACGGGACCAAGTCTTCTCGGGTATCTAGCAGTTGATTGTTCCAAGCATAAGTTTTCTCCGCAGTGATAGTGACATAATTTTTGCCTTCACTGGGTTTTTCTGTGGAGCCCTGCGGTAACTCTACTTTCAGGCTTGACTGCTTGACAAAACTTGCCGTAAGCATAAAGTATATCAATAGCAGAAATACAATATCCGAGATTGAAGCGGAACTAAATTCTGCGCTGGTTTTATTTCTTGAGCGAATTGCCATTTGGTTTTTCAGCTTTGCTGAACGTTTGAGCGTTTGAAAAAATCAATCATTCAAACTTTCAGAGATTTAACACTACTTCGCAGGTTCTTGTAAGAGGTCAATAAAGTCAGTGGCGGTCAATTCGAGTTTGAAGACCACTTTATTGATCAAGGCTACCAAAGAGTTATAGGCGAGATAAGCAATAATGCCCACTACTAAACCGGAAGCAGTCGTTACCATCGCTTCGGAAATACCACCGGCTAGGGCTGCTGCATCAGCATTACCTCCCAAGTCGCGAATTTCATTGAAAGCTTTGATCATACCGAGTACTGTACCAAAGAAACCAATCATCGGTGCTGCACCTGCTACTGTTGCCAGCAATGAGATACGACGCTCCAAACGATAGACTTCAAGGTTGGCAATATTTTCGATTGAGCCCTCGATATCCTTTAGTGAGGCAGAACCTAAGCGGCTAATCCCCTTATAGATCATTCGAGAAAATGGATCATTGACAGATTCACACAATCCTTTGGCTGCTTCAATATTACCAGCTAGGACGTATTTACGCACTTGACGCATGAATTCCTCTGAATCTCCATCCGCTTTGCGAATGTTGAGATAGCGTTCAATGAAAATGAATATGGCAACAACCAATAAAATCGCTAGCGGGATCATGGCCCAGCCCCCTTCGATAAGGGAATCAAAAATGGATCTTGGACCGGCAGCTGCGGGATCAATTGCAGTCCCATTGGGATCCAGTACATCTTGAAGAAGGAAAAGCATAGATAGGTTTTTAAGTCTTAATGGGTGGAATCTGTGAATATTCTACTGTCCAAAAGTAAAGAATTTTTTCACAATGCAAAACGAGGGGCAGAAACTTGATAAATACCCTCAAATGCTAATTTAATAAAGAAGAGGGAATAAAGGCATTAACGTCCTTTATTCCCTCCTTATTGCTCTCCTCGGAGAGGAATTTATTCGTCTAATTCAGGCTTCTGGCGACGGATCAAGTCCAATGCGATTGGACTTGCTACGAAGATAGAAGAGTAAGTACCTACGATGATACCGAGCATGATACCAAAGATAAAGCCTTTGATACTATCACCACCGAACATGAACAAAATCAAGGCGGTAAGGAAAGTAGTTACAGAAGTAATCAATGTACGACTGATCGTCTGGTCAATTGAGATGTTATACACATCGCTAATTTTGACAGACTTCATTTCACCGAGATTCTCACGAATACGGTCAAATACAACCACAGTATCATTGATCGAGTAACCCACGATAGTCAAGAGAGCGGCAATCATTGCTTGATTGATCTCTACATTGATCGGGAGACTATCAAACAATCTCAAGATTGAGAAGATACCCAAGACAATGGCTACATCATGGAAGATCGCGATGATCGCTCCTAAACTGTACTGCCATTTGCGGAATCGCATCAAGATATAGAAGAAGATGATCAAAAGAGAGAATACAACCGAGAAGATCGCCGCAGTACGGATATCATTCGCTACGGTTGGGCCTACGTCTTGTACCTCATCTACCCTGACTGTTGTTCCTCCAATCGTGCTTTGGGCGGTATTGACTAGTGTCGTTTGAACACTATCAGTCGCTTTACGATTATCTTGCAAGTAGTTAGTGGTGATCATCAACTGGTTGTTGTTGGTGACCGTCTTTACTACTGGTTCGTTATTATTAAAGCTAGTTAGTAATGCACCACGTAACTCCTCAATTTCTGAGTTTTCAAGTGGATAAGGAGTTTCTCCTTGCAAGAACGATATTTTGAACATACGACCACCTTCAAAGTCAACACCATACTTAAAGCCGATAGTGGCAATAGAAAGTAGAGAGGCTACAACTACAGCCGCAGAAATCATATAGAAGGTCTTGCGACGTGCTACCATATTGATCTTGAGTTTGTCGAAAAGACCTGTACTCCAGCTAAAGCCAAAGTTCAATGACTCTCCACCACGGTTCGCATAGTAATCAAGGATCAAACGAGTAATGATCAATGCAGAGATCAAAGAAGTGATAATACCGATCATCAATGAGACAGCAAAACCACGAATTGGACCTACACCGAAAGAGTAAAGTACAACCCCTGTTAAGAAGGTCGTGATGTTTGCATCCATTACCGAAGAGAAGGCATTGGAGAAACCAGCTTTGATACTTGCTTTGAGCGTTTTGCCTTTGGCTTGCTCCTCACGTATCCTCTCAAAGATCAGTACGTTGGCATCTACTGCCATACCTACCGTCAATACTACCGCAGCAATACCAGGTAAGGTCAGTACAATCGTAAAGGCAGCTGAACAACCTAAAATAAACACAAGGTTAGCTAATAGAGCTAAGTCAGCTACAATACCTGCTTTGGCATAATACAAGCCCATAAAGATGAGCGTAACAATAAAAGCAGCGATGAATGAATTCAGTCCGCTAGTAATGTTTTCTTCACCGAGGGTAGGACCAACTGTTTCTTCACCAGCAATACGAGGAGGAGCGGGTAGCTTGCCTGCTTTCAATACGTTTGCAAGGTCTTCAGCTTCTTCAATGCTAAAATCGCCTTGAATTTGAGTATTACCATCGTTGATCGGACCGTTTACTCTTGGAACAGAGTAAGCAAGATCATCAAGCAAAATAGCTACATACTTACCTTGGTTAGCAGTAGTGATTCTTCCCCATTCTTCTGCACCAGCAGTATTCATGGACAAACTAACTACTGATTGGTTGGCGTTTTGTGGATCAAAGTCCTGACGAGCTTGAGTTACTACATCACCTTCCAATGCTGGGGTTCCTTCTTCATTGGTACGGATAGCGTACATATTATAGAAGATTGAACCATCGTCTGCTGTGATAGGCTGAAAGCTCCATACAAAGCGCATGTCAATCGGAATGATTTCTTTGATATCATCACGTTTGAGCAAGGCATTGATTGCAGCAGTATCGGCAATAGAGGCTTGACCCAATACAGGGCTAAACTCATCTAGTCGCTGCTGAGTAGGAATTAAGTTGAGACGCCCCAATAGTGGGTGTTCACGACGGAACTGAGCAATCTCTTCATCAGTTGGGCCATCAATGCTTGATTCATCCCCTTCCTCACCTAGATTTGATGAGCTACTAAGGCTAGAATCATCTGCAGCACTGTCGTTTGCCGCTGCAAGCTCATTACTATCAGCTACTGTTTCATCGCCCCCTTGGGTAACGGCAGGGTCATTAGCTGCTGTATCGTTAGCAGTGGTATCCAATACACCTGCTTCGCGAGCTAGGTAAGTATCAATCTCACCTAATACAGGATAAGCGTCTACCCAAGATTGGGTAGTCCAAAACTCTAGCTTTGCTGTGTTTTGAAGAAGTTGACGTACACGTTCAGGATTTTTTACTCCAGGTAATTCCAAAAGGATACGTCCAGTACTTGGCTGCTTCTGTAAGTTTGGAGAAACTACCCCAAATTGGTCAATACGCTTACGGAGAACGTCAAAAGTACGGTCGATAGCAGAGTTTGCTTCTTCTTCGAGGATGACTTGCACATCTTCATTAGAAGTACCAATGCTGATTCCACGTTCTGGGTCAGCGAAGATGGCACCTAGTTTTTTGTCTGGGGCAATCTCTGAAAAACACTGTACAAATAGTGGTACATATGCTTGTGCTTGCTCCGTAGAACGAAGAGAGGCACATTTAATCGCTTCGTCGAAATCCTCATCTTGAGAGTTTCCGGCCAGCTTACGCATAACGCCTTCAATTCCTACTTCTAGCGTTACGAACATACCACCCTGAAGGTCAAGACCTAAGGTGAAAGAACGTTCAACTGCTTTTTTGTAGGAAGTTTGGAAATCATTATCACGCACTAAAGCGTCATAATCGGCGATGGCGAGGGAATCGCCCTCTGTTAAAATTTGGTTCGCGTCAATTTTTAATTGCGCGGCCTGGTATGGTTTTAATTTTTCACTGCGTTCAGCATCCATGTTGAACTGTCGGAACGTAAAGAATAGGTTGTAAGCACATATTCCTACGAAGACAATCAACAACGCAATGACGGTGTTTTTATTACGCATTCTTGCTTGTAATCAATTGAAAATAAATAATAGTATGATTGCTACACCTGGATAGGTGCAGACTTTGGGTTTTAAAACAAGGGAAGGGGGACCTTAGGGAGCACGGATGGGAATGCTCCGATACGCAAATTGAGGATAGGGAGAAAATACTACCCGACTGTCTTTGTATCCAGACGTTAGGCAAGGCCGTATCCAAACTAAAGTTGCTAATCCTAAAAAGAATCCCAAGAAAGGAATGATCTCTTCGGTAAGCGTGCGCTGTACAGTAGCGAAATAGTTAGGGATGGCATCAAATGCCTGAGAATTACGAGACTCTACCTCTTCAATTACTTTGAAATAGTGAAAGTAAAAGCTTCGTTTATTGATTTTCCATAAACTGAGCAAAGAGGCCGAAGCCACAAGCAGTATTAGAAAATGATATGGACGAAGGGTTGAACTCATAGATTCCGCAAATATAGTCAATGCATATTCCATGAACAAAGCTTAACGTCATTTTTCCATACTCAGAGGGATAAAGTGCTATATTTACCCCAGAAGTCTAGTATATGGTAAGCTTAGCAAAACTAAAAGATAGAATTCACGAGATCATCTTTGAAGCTGATACTCCTGCAGGTAAGGTTTTTGATGTAGGGCTTTTAGTAGCGATTGTGGTCAGCGTCGCAGTAGTAATGTTGGAGAGTGTCAAAGATATTGGCATTCAATATGAGACTGAATTGCAGTGGGCTGAGTGGATCTTAACCGCAATATTTACCATTGAATACTTGTTACGCATCTTTAGTGTACAAAAACCACAAAAATATATTTTCTCCTTTTATGGTATTGTTGATTTACTGGCAATACTTCCTTCCTTTTTACAACCATTTGTCGCTGGCAGCCGCTATTTGGTTACCATCCGGACTTTACGCTTGCTACGAATATTTAGAGTCTTAAAACTGGCTAATTATGTGCTAGAAGGCCAAGTCATCTCTAAAGCTCTCAAAGCCAGCCGTGCCAAAATTACCGTTTTTCTAATTGCGGTCTTAACCTTGGTGGTGATTGTGGGGACATTGATGTATGTGATCGAAGGAGGGGATGATAGTGAAGGCGGATTTACTAGTATTCCACGCAGTATTTATTGGGCTATCGTTACGGTTACGACGGTAGGATATGGCGACATTGCACCTGTTTCAGATTTGGGACAAGCTTTATCCGCAGTATTAATGGTAATGGGATATGGGATTATTGCCGTTCCCACAGGGATCGTCTCCGTTGAAATGTCACAAGCGCAAAAAGAGTTACAAGCTGAAATGAATACGATGTCTTGTCCTGTCTGTAGCCGGGAAGGCCACGAGAGTGATGCTGATTACTGTAAGTTTTGTGGCGGCAAGCTCTAAGTCTCGGAGACCGGAATAATTTCTTTTTCTTTTTGCTCTAGGGGTAAACTAAAGTGAAAGGTGGTGCCTTTGCCTGCATTTGAGGTGAACCATAGCTTCCCCCCATGATTTTGGACAATCTTATTGCAGACGCTTAAGCTAAAACCAAAACTATCTCCTTCTACCTGATGAGGAGTATCTCCTTCTTGAAAAATACGGAAAATGTTTTCGTAATCTTCTCTACTAATGCCAGTGCCATTATCCTGTACTGAGAAGATGTATTCTTTTTTCTCTTGATTTAAGGTGAAGCTAAATTGGATTCGAGGATCCTCCTCACTCCTTCTAGAGATCGCATTTTCAATAAAGTTTCTAAACAATCTCAAGAGTTGGATACGATCACCGTTTATAGTAGGGAGATTGTCATATAAAATAGTAGCTGTATTGGCTAGTATCAGGGGTTCCAAGCTAGTTCTGACTTCACTCATCGCAGCGATTAAATCTACTTTGGTGATTTTCATCTGTTGAGTATCAGTAATAGAATAGATGAGGACAGATTGCATAATGTCATAGACATTGCCAATACCGATCTCCATTTCTTCCATATATTGAGCGGCCATAGGATCATAAGATTCCTTCAGGCTAAATAGAATCTGAATCCCGCGATTGATGACTTCTAATGGTGCTCTGAGGTCATAAGCAATCGAACGAGCAAATCGCTCTAATTCTACTCTTTTTGCTTCATTGTCGCGTACCTTTTGCTCCATCACCTTTAGGTCTTCTTCAAGTATCCGCAGTTGTTCTATATGATCATATATGTTGACCAAGAGGATATTGAAACCTGCCAGTCTTCCTGTTTTTCTATCTTTACGAGGTGAAACGGAAATTTGGACGGGGACTTTATGCCCATCTGAATGAAGCAGGTGCAAAAAGTATCGAGAGGTATTGTCAGGAGTAGCTTCGAGAAGACGTTTGGCTTGTTCAGCCCTTGATTCTGTGGGTATTACTTCTGTTAATACAAAGCGCCCTATATAATCTTCACTATTTTGACCGATCATCTCTCCCAGTTTTGGGTTGACATAGGTCATGATAAAGTTTCTGTCCGTTTGGATCAGTCCTTCATTTAGATTGTTTTTGAAATCTATCGAATCTTGATTTTGAGAAATTAGCTTGCTCAAGCTCAAAATGCGACTGTTGGCGATGAGAAAAACGATCAGATTAGCCGCTCCAAAGCGATATAAATAATAAGTAGCTTCTGGATTTGCTTCTGGCGTTACCAGAATGGTAAAGACTAAACAGACTATTAAGCTTACCTGGTATACCACCAAATGATTTTGTTTGGTAAAATACCAAGGAGAAATCAGTGCAAAGTAAAGGAATGCAGAACCTAGGAAGTCATCAAAAGCTAATAAGTGTAAATGAATGCAAAAAGCGGAGACGATTAAACCCAAGTAACTAAGTAGGAAAATCTCAAAATTATCGGATAGCCATTCATTGACAAAACTGCCTATCAGGATCATTATCCCCGAAATAAGAATTGCCGCAGTGAGAAATTGACTTATTGAGGGCGCAATATTCCAAAAAGTAGGATTGGACACGACCCCACTACCAGCACTAATAACTGCAGCCCCAATCAGGATTCGACCTGTATTGAGGGAAAGTTTAGACTCTAGAAACTGAGATGTTTTAGGTTTTTGTGGCATGCAGGCTAGGAAATACAAAATGTCTAACCATCCACAATATACAAAAAGAGTACCCAATCATGTAATTTGATCCAGATATTGTGTGATTTGTCCTGTAGTAAAGTTTGGCGACCTGCTTCGAATGTGATAATTTCGGCCATGAATCACAAAGTCCTCATTATTGATTTTGGCTCCCAGTATACGCAGTTGATTGCCCGACGCGTGAGGGAGCAAAACATTTATTGCGAAATTCACCCCTATCATACTCCTCTAAGCAAGGAAATAGACGATTCCGTGAAAGGAATTATTCTTTCTGGTAGTCCTTGTTCAGTAAATCAAGCTGGCGCTCCTGATATAATTTTGGATGATGTACTGGGACAAATTCCATTATTGGCTGTATGCTATGGTGCTCAATTGATCGCAAAAAAATATCAAGGTTCTGTTCAGACATCCTCAAAAAGAGAATATGGACGTGCCAAATTGCATTCTGTCAAAGAAAACGTTCTCCTGCAAGGGATATCGAGTGAATCGCAAGTATGGATGAGCCATGCAGATACTATCATGGGGCTGCCTGAGGATTATGAACTCATCGCGAGCACCGAATCTGTAAAAGTTGCGGCTTACCAACATAAAGAACTGCCTATTTTTGGGCTTCAATTTCATCCTGAGGTAACGCATTCTCTTGAAGGAGCGCAGATTTTGAAAAACTTCTTATTAGAGGTCTGTAATATTGCGCCCGATTGGACCCCAGCCGCCTTTATTGACGATACTGTTGCAAACCTTAAGGCTGAACTAGGTGATCAACGTGTTATTTGCGGACTTTCTGGTGGGGTTGATTCTACGGTTGCGGCTAGTTTGATCCATAAAGCGATCGGTGATAAACTATATTGTATCTTCGTAGATAATGGATTGCTTCGAAAAAATGAGTTTTCCGAAGTTCTGGAGCAATATAAAGAGCTCGGCTTGAATGTAATCGGCGTGGATGCTGCAGATCGTTTTTTGACTGAACTTGAAGGCGTCAGTGATCCAGAGACAAAACGTAAGACTATAGGTAGAGTCTTTATTGAGGTATTTCAAGAAGAAGCCAATAAACTAGACGGAATTTCGTACTTGGCACAGGGTACTATTTATCCTGATGTAATCGAAAGTGTTTCGGTAAAAGGACCTTCTGCTACAATCAAGTCGCATCATAATGTAGGCGGTTTGCCTGAAAAGATGAACATGAAAGTAGTCGAGCCATTGCGTAGTTTATTCAAAGACGAAGTCCGCAAAGTTGGACGAGATATGGGATTGGCAGAGAAATTTATTGGACGACATCCTTTCCCCGGACCGGGTTTGGCTATTCGTATTATAGGCGATATTAGCAAATCCGGCATTAAGTTATTGCAAGAAGTAGATGCAGTCTTTATTAATGGCTTGAAAGAGTTTAACTTATATAATGAAGTTTGGCAGGCATTCGCAGTCTTGCTCCCAATTGCCTCTGTTGGGGTCATGGGAGATGAGCGTACCTATGAACAAGTCGTCGCATTGCGTGCGGTTGGGAGTAGAGATGGGATGACTGCAGATTGGTCGCGCCTGCCTTATGATTTTCTAGCTGAGATGTCCAACCGTATTATCAATCAGGTCAAGGGCGTCAACCGAGTGGTTTATGATATTAGTTCTAAACCTCCGGCAACCATAGAATGGGAATAAGTATGAGGGTAAAAAGAGGAAATCAAATACTTTTTTGGGGCCTAGCCCTCTGTTTGCTATTGGCTAATCCAATGCAAGCTCAGCGCAATAGAGATAAAGACTTAAAGATCGATCCGATTGCGCAAGATCTCATTTCGCAAGGAAAGCGATTTCTTCGAGCTGGCAATTATCGTTTGGCTTGGGATGCTTTTGAATCGGCTATTGATCGCCCCTTTCATCAGGGCACCACAGCAGCAGTTTACCTGTCCGGTATAGCCGCTTTGCAGGGACAGCAAGAAAATGTCGCTCTCAAACGCTTTGAGGAAATTATTCAACAATATCCCCTTTCTCGCTATGTGGAGGAAGCCGTTTATCATCGAGCTTTGATCTATCTCAAAGCGACCTCTATTAGTCTACAACAAACGGGCTTGCTCGAATTGTTAGAATTAGAGAGTTCGGCTAGAGATCCACAGCTGAGAGAAGATGCCTTGACTGCCGTTAGGGCTTTTACTTTTGAAGACATTGCCCTAAATGACTTGGAAACAATGTATGATGAAGCTCAGCTAGGCCAAAAAGATCTCTTCTTAGTTCCATTGGTTTATCAATTGACGGAAGTGGGCCGCAAGGAGGATGCTGAGTCCTATTATGGTGATTATCTATGGATGGGAGGCAATGATCTACCATATTTAGAGCGGATTTTAGCTGAGGATGTAGTGACTACCGCTGTCGCGGAACGCTCCGTCATCAAGCTGGCTTTGGTATTGCCGATTCACTATGAAAGATTGAGCACATATCAAATTGATTCACTAAAGGAAATCCCCGGCAAAACGAAACTGGCATTAGAGTTTTATGAAGGTTTTGAGGCAGCTCTACGGGAACACCAAGATGAAGGAGAACGAAAGATATTATTACGGGTTTTGGATTCCGAAAGAGATTCTAGCGTTACTGAAGGCATCTTGAACAATTTGGATACCTTTCGTCCAGATATGATCATCGGTGATGTCTACAATCAACAGTCTACCCAACTCAGCAATTGGGCGGAAGTGATGCGGGTGCCGCAAGTGATCCCTTTGAGTCCTACCTACGAATTAGTGCAGGGGAAAAATCAAACCTTCTTGGCCCATCCTGCGGTGCAAGAACATGGCGTTCGCATGGCGTTATTTGCCAGAGATAGTCTGAAACTGAATAAGATTGCGATTTGGTCTGATCAGCGCTTCGCCACTGAACTATTGGCCCAATCCTTCAAAAATACTTTTATGTCTCTAGGGGGAGAGGTCGTAGACTTTGTTGTGGACTCCACTTTTGATAGAGAAGCTGTAAAAGGGATCGAGAAATTGATTCGTGAAATGGGGGGGACCAATGTGGATGGCGTTTATATCCCAATTTTAAGTAATGAGGAGACCTGCGGGCTTATTTTTAGTCTAATGGACAAAATGTATAGTTCCCGAAAGCTAAAGGTCATGGGTTCTCCGCATTGGTGGTTACGATACAACAATATCGACCGAGAACTTAAAGATCGTTATGGAGTATATTTTAGTTCTTCATATTTAGTCGACCCTGCTAATGAAGATTATCAAAACTTTTATCAATACTATCTCCGACGTTTTGAGTTTCCTCCAAGTCAATACGCGGTACAAGGCTATGATTTGGGGCGCTATCTGCTCGCAATTCTTGACCAATATGAGTTTCGTTCCGGCGAAGCCTTGGCGGAATATCTTCGAGAATACCCGGTTTTTAATGGAATTCATACGAATTTTCAGTTCTCCGGAGGACAGAGCAACCAGTTTGTCAATATTGGACAGTTCCAAGAAAGCGGCATCATTAAAGTTAATGATGCACCGAGCTTGGAGCTAGAGGACTTGTTTGTACCAGACGAAAAATGATGTGCAAGCAGGCCCTTTGTTCCTTATTTTGTTATAAAGAAAACCACATGAACCGAATTTTACTCTTGGCTTTGGTCATATTGAGTTTGAGTGCTTGTAATTTGTTTAAGCAAACTAGCAGCACCCTCGCTCGAGATACACAGGCTGAGACTTATCTCAATCAAGGGAAACAAGCCCTAAGAGCTAAGCGTTACACTGAAGCGCTTGATGCCTTTGAAATGGCTCGTCAACGTGAGTTTAATCAAACCACTACTGCTGCCATTTATCTTTCTGGACTTGCAGCCTACTATTTGGAATACAATGAAATCGCTCAATTAAGGTTTCAGTCCATAGTGAATGACTATAAAAAGTCACGTTATGTTGATGATGCTCATTATCATTTGGGTCTAGTATTACAAAGAAGCAATCATCCTCCCGCACGCTTAAGAGGCCTTTTTGAATTAATAGACCTTTCTGCAGATACTAAAAGCCCCGATGTGAAACGATTGGCGCTTGATGCATTACGGCAACAGCTCTTTTTCGATTCTAATGAAGAGGATGTCGAAGCTTTTTATCGCAGAGTTGAGAATAATGAAAAATTGATGGTGTTGGAACCATTGGTTTACCGTAAGGTAATAAATGAGATTCCTGAAGTGGGACGTAAGTTGTATCTCAATTACCTGCAAGAAGGGGGAGACAGTTCTGCATGGTTGAATCAATTTTTTCCAGCGGCACCGCTCGCTGAAGAATCGACTTGGATGGAACCAAATATCATCCGTGTAGCTCTTTTCTTACCACTTTATCTCAATCGCCCTTCGATTGCCTATTTGGATGAGATTCCTAACCAAAGTGTTCGTTCTCTTGAGTTTTATGAGGGGATACGCTTGGCGATAGAGGACTTCAACCGCAATAATCC
>JBGCFA010000189.1:0-5976 GCA_045106675.1 Bacteroidia bacterium | reverse complement strand
CAAATCGAAAGGGAATCGGTCTTGGCGTCCTAAAATGAAAGAAACTGCGTTCTCCCTCCTGCCAATGAGCAATTTGCTGCCCCGCTGCTACTATGCTCTGATCCGCCTCGGTTGAGATAATTGCCTCCCACTGTATAAAGTTCTCATAAGGATCACTAACTGCCGGAGCCTCCAAGAGCAGAAGGTCTTCATGGGGCGCTAATCCCTGTTTTTGACGCTTTTCTGCCCCATTCATCTCCCAATCGGTTTGATATCCAAGCAATGGAAAATATCGACTGATTCGCATAAAAGAGCCGTTGCTTACGATCGCATTAAAGGGCGTGAGACCAGCAAATGGAGACCAAGAAGATTGAAATTGAAATTGTATGTCTCGACTTTCGCCCCCTTGCATTGGAGGATCAAGGGCGACTAAGTACATCCCAAAGGCATCATCTGCTTGCAATAGGCTTGTCCCCTTACCAAATAAACTATCGAGTTCTGCTACTTGATCCAAGGCTATCCACATTTGATTGAGAGGTGTGGAGTGAGGATTGCATAGCTCATACTGAGCTTTAACATGGTAGGCTTGTTCACTGGGATAGAGATCTATATTGGCTCTTACTTGTGTTATATGTGGGTTTAGGCCCTTCTCTGTTTTTGCATACTTAGCTTCGTATGCTATTTGCCAAGCTTCTGTTTCACCTCTTCGCGGAACGCTATGCTGGATCTCTGAGAGGTAAATAAAACATGACATACTCAAGAGTAGGAGAGTTGCTGAACCCAATACCCATTTTGGAGGAACACTGGCTGATCTTGACCTCTGAGAGATTCCTTGATCTATGCCTCTCGGCCAGTATAATACAGTCAAAACGCCTAAAAACAAGCTCAAACAAACTCCATAGGCCATCCGCCAGTGAAATTGCTCCGCAAAAGCGCCAAAGCCATTCATTTCAGAATAGCTGCGCTGGATAGGTCGTAGATACTGGATGAAAAAATGGTCAAGCTCTATTAATTTCAGTAGAGAGGAACTGCAAAGCAATAATACGATGACGCTCACCGCAAGGCCCAAAAAACGCTTGCTGAACATACTTTGAATGAAAACTACGAGCACAATCGTCAAAACTAAAGGAAATGTGAGATAGTAGAATAATTGAGTATAGGGCCACATTTGAATCTCTGTCCATCCTTTGGAGACTTGTATGCCAATCGCCAAAACGATAGCCATACAAAGCATACTCAGAGGTATCTGAATGATGCTGAGCCATTTTGCAAATGCTTGTTGGGTATTTGAGGTGTCAATACTATCTAGCAGTGGAGCCATTCTTTGGCTACGATCTCGCCAAAGAATCTGGTTACTAAAGGCCAATATGCCAAAGAGCGCAAAGAAGGGCATGGTACTGATGATATTGTCAGCCATAAAACCACTCCAAGGCTCGCTATCTTCCATACGAGTACCGCCTTTAGGCGCATCTATGGTTTCAATGCCCATGATAAAGGTCCACATAATCAAAAATATCCACCAGGGCCACGATAGCCATAAAAGACGGCTTTCTAGCTTGATCAGGGCCAGAAGCTGTTGGCTACGACTACTGGAAATCAAATTGACTGGGAAACTGATTTTAGCAGTTTTGTTTGGCTCCGTTTCTGTCAGGGGGAGTTTTTTCGTTCTGCGATGGAGCAGCTTAAATTGAAATACTCTATAAGCAAGTCCTCCTAGTAGTAATGCAGCACCCAGCCAGGCGGCGCGATTGAATAGAAGATGGCCTTTGAGACTGATACTTTGGCTATTACGCTCGACTAGCGTCCAAAGACGCGTTTGCTCATAAAAAGCTGATAAACCAAAGGGGTCAAGTTTGGCGGCTAAGACCATTTGCTCAGGAGTAGGAGGCGAAGGACTTGCTAACCAAGGCGCTTTCATATACATCGACCCAATCATATAAAAAATATACAAAGCGAGTCCACCGAGATAGGTCAGTAATCGGTTGCGACTGATTGCTGCAACCGAGAAGGTCAATATGCTGATAATGAGTAGGTTGGGAAGCGTGATATAAAGCATCGGATTGAGATAGCTATTGAGGCTAAATGGGAGAATGGTATGGCCCATTAGGGATGCATTGAACAGTGCAAGTCCTAAGCCTAATAATAGCCCTAAGTAGCTCAAGACTACGGTCACAAACATCCCCGAAAACCTACTGATCAGCAATTGAGACTTACGAATGCTACTGGTGAAAATAAAGCTTTCCATGAGCGCTTCTTTGTCTCGTAACATGGCATTGGCGGCGAAAAGACTGGCCGAAAAAATCCCTCCTATGCTCAACAAAGAAAGAATATTAGTAATCACATAGGGAGAGTTGGCCGCTAAATCAGGTATCCGAAAACCCAGGGTGCCAAAAGCAAAGCCCAAGCCAGCGTAGGTAAGGCTGATCACTGCAAAGAGCCAAGTTCGTATATGGTAATGGATTTCAAATTGAAGTAGTGATCTCAACATATACTTTCTAAATAATCAATGTTGGGAGATTTCTGACTTAAAAGTGACAAAGCGTTCCCTAGAAGGGATGGAATCTAAAATCTAAAGGACGAAATATTCCAGCAAAGCATGATTTCTATTATATTGGGGGATGGACACACTGATTACTGCTTTAGCACAATTTCCCTGGTGGGGCTATGTGTTGATACTGCTTGCCTTAGTGGCAATTCACGACGTTTTTATCAACCGCCATCACACAATCCTGCACAATTTTCCCGTTGTAGGGCATATTCGTTATTGGTTAGAAAGCATTGGGCCGGAATTAAGACAATATATCGTCGCCAATAATCGCGAGGAACTACCTTTTAATCGTAGTCAGCGATCTTGGATTTATGCTTCTTCGAAAAAGCAGAATAACTATGAAGGTTTTGGTACAGACCAAGACATACATTCTCCCGGTCATATCTTTATCAGTCCAGCTATGCTGCCTTATGAGATTGCGGAGGACCACCCCAATAGAACTCAAAAAGATGTGCTACCTGTTGCTAAGGTGATGGGTAAGTTTCATAAAAGACGTCGTCCTTATCGTCCCAGCTCTGCTGTCAATGTCTCGGCTATGAGTTATGGCTCCTTGTCCAAAGCGGCGGTGATTGCGCTCAATCAAGGCTCGAAGCTCGCCAATTGTTATCAAAATACCGGTGAAGGAGGCTTGTCGCCTCACCATTGTCATGGCGCTGATATAGTCTTTCATTTTGGGACAGGATACTTTGGAGTACGAGACGAGGACGGAAAATTCTCGATGGACAAAATTGTAAAGTTGGTTGCAGAAAATCCTTTTGTACGCGCCATAGAAGTTAAGCTCTCACAAGGCGCCAAGCCCGGTAAAGGAGGCGTTTTGCCAGCAAAAAAGATATCTAAAGAAATCTCAGAAATCAGAGGCGTTCCCAGAGGGCAAGATGTGCTTTCTCCAGCTAGGCACACTGCCTTTAAGACGATACCTGAGATGGTCGATTTTATTGAAGCGATCGCTGAGGCTACAGGATTGCCGGTTGGAATCAAGTCTGCGGTTGGAAAATTGGAACTATGGCATGAGCTTGCTGATATCATGCAATCAACAGGCCGAGGCCCTGATTTTATCACTGTCGATGGGGGAGAAGGAGGTACTGGAGCGGCACCACCTGCTTTTGCCAATCATGTTTCATTACCCTTTGTGTATGCCTTTAGTGAGGTGTATCAGATTTTTCAAGACCGAGGCATCACTGAGCAAATCGTCTTTGTTGCCGCTGCTAAGCTCGGCTTCCCCGAACGCTCCCTCATGGCGTTTGCGATGGGGGCAGATGTGATCAATGTAGCGAGAGAGGCTATGATGTCAATTGGGTGTATTCAGGCTCAGGTATGTCATACCAATACTTGCCCTGCTGGAGTAGCAACTTCTAGCGCTTGGCTACAAGCGGGTTTAGATCCCAAACTAAAAGCGGCACGATTTGCCAACTACGTCAAAACGCTGCGTAAAGAAATCCTCGAAATCACCCACGCTGCTGGCTATGAGCATCCTTGCCAAATGACCATGGAGGACGTGATGATGGGGATGGGAGACAATCACTATACCCAAAGTTTGAGAGAAACTTATGGGTATATCAAAGATGAAGTCAAATTCAAAGGGATGGATTCTTTATTGACCTGCAATCATCTCGGTGCTAAGGAGCAAATACTTACTGCGGAATAACCATATGGGGTACATGCGATAGATCCCAGCCGATAACCATTCCTTGACCTACTCCTTCGGCAGCCTTTTCACCATAGAGTCTTTCGACGAGATATAAGGCTGGTTCAAAGGATTTGGCTCCGCCAGAACTCGTAATATATTTTCCATCATGGACAAAAAACAAGTCCCCATATACTTCTAGTTGAGGGTAGCGCTGTTTATAAGTTTCTAGATCTCCCGGAAAGGTGGTAGAGGCTACATTGTCCAATAAACCTGCCTCGGCCAATACAAATGCTCCATCGCAGAGTGAGAGAACATATTGTGCCTTCTCGGCTGTCTTGCGCACAAAGTCTAGCATGACTCCGTCTTCTAAATCTGTATCTAAATGATGCTCCGCGCTGGGCACCACCAATACATCAATTGGCGGGTAATCTCCTGACTGATAGCTATGATCGGGCAAAAAACGCATTCCCTCAAAAGTCGTAATGAGGCCACTATCCTTGGCAATGGTAAAGACCTTCATTCCTAAACTGTCATGATAGACTGTATGATGAAAAATGTCCATTGGAGCCGTTAACTCTGTATTGTATACGCCGTCCATCACCAAGAATCCAACTTGTAATACTCGATCTGGGTGGAGATTCGTTTCTTCAATGATGTTGCTATCACAACCTAGCCAAAGGATTGGCAGGCAAGCCCAAACTATTAGTGCTTTATTCATAAGTACAACAAAGTACAGCTTTCTTTGCAAAAGCAATGTCTCAAAGCAGCGTTCCACGCAGTGAATGCGTATAATATCAAAATGCACTAAGTAAAAATGAAAAAACTACCCATACTCCTTCTGATAGGAACGGCATTGTCCTTCTCTTCTTGCTATCAGAAATCGTATTCGAACCTGTCCCCAGAAGACGGTGGTGTCCAAGGTGAAAACTATAATGAGATCACCGAAAATCCATTTGTAGTTGTCACGGATGAGCCGATTTCAACATTTTCTGTGGATGCTGATGGCGCTTCTTATGCCAACGCACGTCGAATAATGGAAAACAATGATAGGTTGCCAGATGGTGATGCAGTGCGTACCGAGGAGTTTTTAAATTACTTTCCCTTTGACTATCCTCAGCCTGCGGCGAACGCTCCCATCAGTCTCAATGGCGAGGTCAGTGATTGTCCTTGGGAGCCTGGGCATAAACTAGTTCGGATTGGTATCCAAGGCAAGGACTTGCCTCGCGAACAGCAGCCTGCATCTAACTTTGTCTTATTGATTGATGTTTCGGGTTCGATGAAAACAGAGGATAAACTAGATCTACTCAAAGAAGCCTTCAATCTATTTGTCGAGGAGATGGGGGATGATGATCGTATTGCCATCGTTACCTATGCCGGTTCTGACAAAATAGTCCTTGAATCAACTCCGGGTACAGACAAAAATAAAATTCTTAGAGGGATCAAAAAGCTCTCCTCTGGCGGAGGAACCAACGGTGCCCAAGGTATCATCACGGCTTATGAGATCGCAGAAGAAAACTTCATCGAAGGCGGTAACAATCGCATCATTCTCGGATCTGACGGAGACTTTAATATTGGAATCAGTAGTCAAGAGGAGTTGGTCGAGTTGATCGAAGAAAAACGTGAAACGGGCGTATTTCTTACTGTATTAGGCGTCGGTTCAGGCAATCTCAACGAAGGCACTATGGAACAACTCGCCAATAATGGTAACGGTAATTTTGAATACCTCGACAAGGCGGCTCAAGCTCGCAAAGTCATGGTAGATGAGTTTTCTAAGTTTTATACTGTTGCTAAAGATGTAAAGATTCAGGTCGAATTTAATCCT
>JBGCFA010000188.1:0-33484 GCA_045106675.1 Bacteroidia bacterium | reverse complement strand
CCCTACCCCCTCCAAAAGGGGGACAAAACCTCCGGTTTGTAAAGCCATTTCCCCCTTTGGAGGGGGATTTAGGGGGAGGAATGAAACCTTTAAAGCTTAAATAAACGTTCTGCGAAGCAGAAAACTGTCTTAGCTTGACGCCTATGGTATAGTTATCGGGATGCGCCTTTACGGATCCTTGTTTTTATGTTTTTACCACTTGTTGTTGGGGAAAGCTTGTTTCAACGCTTCCAGCAAAGCCTCAAGGGGGCGTTCGCCAGCAGGCAAGACCCAATAAGGCATCGCTGCACGACGAGCTGCTTCACCATCTCGATCATCTCGATCTCCCACAAATAAGCATTGCTCGGCAGCAAAACCACTCTGCTCCATCAAATACTGCAAGCCACGCGGATGGGGTTTGAGTTGGTCTACTGCTGGATGAGTAGCATCAAGTACATAATCCGCTTTCAGCCCCATACCTGCTAGTTTTTCATCGGCTGGGAAGTCTGAGAAGATGGCGATTTTGATATCCGCTGTGCGTAACTGCTCGAATATGGGGTTTACCTCTTCGTATTGCAGGGTGCGCAAATGCTTGATTGGACGTCTGATCATCCACTCTTCAATCGTTTTTTTGATCTGCTCTTTTTTCCCTCCGGTATCTTGAGCCGTGATTTCGTATTGGTAATCCGCTAGATTGCTATGAGTTTGATCACCTAGCGCCTCGCGCAACGATCTGAATCGTCGAATATATTGCAATTCCCGCCAGCGATGCGGTCGCCACATATAATAAAGCAGCAAGTCCCGCACGACCAATGATCGTAAGCGGGACAAGCTGTATAAAGTGCCATCTAAATCGAAGATGACCATTTTTAAATCAGAAGGGAGCATCTGCTATTTTTCTTCTAAGAAAGGATAGCGATAGTCTTTGGCGGGTACAAAGGTTTCTTTGATTGTCCGCGTGCTCATCCAACGTGTTAGATTCAAGTAGGAACCAGCTTTATCATTGGTACCAGACCCACGTCCACCACCAAATGGTTGCTGACCGACGACTGCTCCTGTTGGCTTGTCGTTGATGTAGAAGTTACCTGCTGTATGCTGCAAGCGACGCGCTGCTTTGTCGATAGCATGACGGTCTTGAGAGAAGAATGCTCCTGTCAATGCATAAGGACTCGTATCATCAAGGATGTCTAGTGTCGCTTCGAAGTCTGCATCTTCGTATTTGTAGATCGTAATCACTGGACCAAAGATCTCTTCACACATGGTCAAGAACTTAGGCGAATCAGCTAATACAACGGTAGGTTCTATGAAATAGCCTTTAGACTTGTCATAACCGCCACCGGCAATGATAGAAGCGTCAGGTGCCGCTTTTACCTTCTCGATATAACCGCTGATCTTGTCAAAGGAGCGTTCGTCGATGACGGCATTGATAAAGTTGCGGAAGTCTGCCGGATCACCCATGCGGAAGTCCTCAAGGTCGGCCTTCACATTTTCGATCACAAAATCATAAATTGAAGCAGGTAGGTAAACCCGTGAGGCAGCAGAACATTTTTGTCCTTGAAACTCAAAAGCACCTCGTGAAATGGCGGTAGCTACTGCTTTTTTATCAGCAGAAGGATGCGCCATGATATAGTCTTTACCGCCTGTTTCACCCACAATACGAGGATAAGAGCGATAGGTGGATATATTTTCACCAATCGTTTTCCAAAGATGCTGGAAGACACCGGTAGAACCCGTAAAGTGTAGGCCCGCAAAATCACGATGCTTAAACACTACATCTCCTGCTTCTGGTCCATCTGTATAGACGAGATTGATAACGCCATCTGGGAGGCCCGCTTCGCGGAGCAATTCCATGATAACATGCGCAGAATAAATCTGGCTATCGGCAGGTTTCCAAACACATACATTACCCATCAAAGCAGCTGAGGCAGGAAGATTGGCGGCGATAGAGGTGAAGTTGAAAGGAGTGATACAAAATACAAATCCTTCCAAGGCACGATATTCAACTCGATTCCACATGCCTTTGGGAGAGTACATGGGCTGATCTTGGTAGATCTGCGTCATGAAATGCACATTGAAACGGAAGAAGTCTGCTAATTCACAAACGGCGTCAATTTCTGCCTGAAAAATATTTTTAGACTGAGCCAGCATCGTAGCGGCGTTCATACGCGCGCGCCAAGGGCCAGTTAAAAGATCAGCTGCTTTTAAAAAGATCGATGCACGATGCTCCCATGACATCGCTTCCCAAGCTGGTTTTGCCTCTAGTGCAGCGTCGATGGCTTGGGTTACGTGTTCGGCAGTGCCGCGAGAAAAATGTCCAATCACATGCTTATGATCATGTGGAGGACTGAGCGGTAATTTATTATCGGTGCGTACTTCCTTACCGCCGATATTCATCGGGATATCTAGTACTTGCTCACTGAGTTCTTTAAGCGCTTCTTTAGCAGCTGCGCGTTCGGGACTACCCGGAGCGTAGGAGAGTACGGGCTCGTTTTGAGGAGTTGGAACCTTGAAAAATGCTTTTTGCATATCTGTAATCGCTTTGCTTGAAAATTCTAGTAGTAGGTATTGAGACAATAGTACTAAGATTGATTCTCAAAGGAGAATGGGATATCTAAGTACTCAATACTTCCATCTATTTACTTCTGACTAACAACAAATATCTACCAATTAAGAGAGGAAAGCAATTTCGGATGCCTCCTAACAATGTGCCTTTGGGTCTTTACGTTATCCAAGCACCAATACACATAGATATGATACTTACTTCTACTCTCAGGATAATATCCTTTTTTATCATCTTTGGCTGTCTTCTAAGCGTCAATGCCCAGACAGAAGTTCCCAATGGAGGTTTTGAAAACTGGGATAATGTGGGCAATAATGATGAAGAGCCTCAAAACTGGTCCGCCAATAAGACAGGTGGTGGATTGGCAGGATTAGCTCCACAAACTTGTTTTCGGGAGAGCAATAATCCCTATGCGGGTACCTACTGTATCAAAGTAGAGACGGATTCTTACTTCGGAGCTGTCGTCAATGGGGCCGCTACCACAGGTCGTATCGAAGCGCCTAATACCAATCCCGCCAATGGATACCTCCGCACGATCCGCAATGATGCCGCTTTTAATTCCCCCTTCAGTGGTCGGCCCGATAGCTTGGTTGGTTACTATCGCTATCAGCCTGAAAACGGTGATCAAGGCAAGGTCGAAGTCTTTTTACATGGTGATTATGATGTTGAGAATCCTGACCAGGGTGGTTCTGCTTCCTTCATGGTTGCGACAGCTACTTTTTTGACGCCTACGTCGAACGTTGATACTTGGACTCGCTTTGCGGTGCCTTTTGTGTATACCAGTACTGATACTCCGCTTTATTTTTTGGCGGTGGTGAGTGCAAGTGTTGTGGCCGGTGGAGGAGAAGTAGGGAGTACGCTTTGGGTAGATGAACTAGAAACTATCTATCAGCCATGTAGTAGTGCTGCAAGCCTTATGGTTACCGCTTGTGAAAACTATTTGAGCCCCAGCACCAAATATCTCTGGACTAGTAGTGGCGTATATACCGATACCATCCCCAATACGGCTGGCTGCGATAGCATCATCAATGTTGATTTGACTATAGAAAATCTGAGTATAGATATTGTACAAACAGACTTCAAACCTAGCAGCAACCTCACTGCCGCGACCTACCAATGGATAGACTGCACAAATGATAGCATAGTCGGAATTGATGCCACTTATGAGGTTACGGCTAATGGCTCTTATGCTTTGATCGCGAGTCTTGGAAGCTGTATTGATACCTCTGAATGTGTGCAGGTTAATACGGTGAGCCTAGAAAACGAAGCGTTCCGCGCAGCGATAAAGCTCTATCCTAATCCTGCAGAGCGGCAAACTCAACTTAGTTGGGGGGAGCGTTTGGCGGAGGTTGAAGTCTTAGTGTTGCACACGAACGGGCAAGTCGTTTGGCGAGGCCAGTATCACCATACTGATCAAGTGCAACTGCAAACGACTGATTGGCCTGCGGGGATTTATGTGGTGCGAGTTCGGTCTGAGCGAGCTGAGGCAGTATTGAAATTGGTGGTGGAATAATTTATGCCGTAGCTGCGGTTTGCAAACCGCAGCTACTACTACAATCCAGCAATCCGCAGTTACATATTATCTATTTCCCTTTTGATATTTTCTCTAGCGGGCTGCTCCCAACGCTCAAAACCGGTATCGGTAAAGTATAGGCGTTCTCGGTCGAGAAAGGAATGGAGAATCTTCTTTCGGGCTGGGCGATAGATAAGATTGGGATAGCGACGATATTCTTTGCGAATAGCAGCGACATACTGAACATAAACTTCGGGTGTGCTGCCCAAAATTGATAGATCCAGATCCAGAAAAGCTTTGCCGTCTTTGTCTAGACCTTCTGCTTTGTGTCCGGCGGTCGCCATGATGATTTTACTGACCCGTTCGATTTGCTCCTTGGGGACTTGCCATTCTGCGAGCTGGCGTTCCGCGAAGCGGGCTGACTGAAGCTCGTTGTCTCGCTTGTGAGAGAGATAAATAATATCGTGAAACCAGGCCGCTAACTCTATCGTTTGGCGATCTTGCCACTCCTCCGGCCATGCATAGGCTTGATTGAGGATCGCTTCGATATGCTGTAAGTTATGATAATGCCGATGACTTTGGCCGTAGTAACGTCCGAAAACTCCCTGCATTTCAGCACTTTGCGACTCTGAGAGCCCAATTTGTGCCGCTAGTGAAATCCATTTATCCCAAATCATATTTTCCAATATTCCCAAATTTGTCCATCTTAGCAAAGTATGGAACCCGTCCAATATTACATCAACGAGGGGATCTTGTATGAACCGGTCATCCGGGACATTCATGATTGGCCAATTGCTCGTCTATTTAAGAAGTCAGGAAGTTTTGTCGAGCAGGTCATCGCCGAAAGCGTATCTGAGCTCAAAAAACAAGCTGAAAGAGATAATAGCTCTGTCTCTGAAATGCTCGAGCGCACCATGTATTTGGAGCGTATCCGAATGCAAGAAGACCCTTGGAAGGTCGATCCCAAAGACGAAACTAAGTTTTGGAGTACTATAAAAAAGGAGCTAGTACGCAACGAACAAATAGAAGATGATCCGGAGCTGATTGCCTCTACTAATGAAGCGATGCTCAAGCGGATCGCGGCTCGTTATGGCAACGAAATCTCCAATATATTTCGACCTGGGAGTTATCATTTTGCTAAGCGGTTTTTGCCATTTTTCTTTTCAACCTTGTTGAACGCCAATGCGGGTAAGACCTTCCGGTCTACCATCAATCATAGCGTTGGTTTGCAGGAAAAGGTGCATTTGATCGGTGAGGTGGAAGCTATTCGTCGTTTGGCAACTAAGGGTACGATTGTACTTTGTCCGACGCACTTTAGCAATGTGGATTCGATCATCGTTGGCTGGGGGCTGCATGCCTTAGGCTTGCCTGCCTTTATCTATGGAGCAGGACTCAATCTATATAACAATAAGATACTAGCGTTTTTTATGCAACGCTTGGGAGCCTATAAAGTAGATAGAAGGAAGAAAAACCCCATCTATCGCCAGACGCTTAATGCTTACTCTACAGTGGCTATTCGAAGTGGGGCTCATTCATTGTTTTTTCCGGGGGGAACGCGTTCCCGATCAGGGGAAATCGAAAAAAGACTTAAGCTAGGACTTCTCAGTACAGCGATTGAGGCACAGAGGCTTAACTTACAAGATCCTCCTGAAGACCATTCAGGGAAGATATTTGTGGTGCCTTTGGTGATGAGTTATCACTTTGTCTTAGAGGCGGCTTCTCTGATCAAACAGCACCTCAAGCGTACGGGACAAGAGCAATACTATATCCTTGATAAGGAATCTACCAGCTTGCGCAAGTTTTTCAAATTTGTGTGGACCACCTTTAGCAAGCAGTCTGAGATCAACTTGGCCTTTGGGCGTCCGATGGATGTCTTTGGCAACTTTGTTGATGAAGAAGGTAAGAGTATGGACCCATACGGTCGTGAAGTCGATATCAAAGCCTACTTTGAAGTGGGAGGAGAGATCACTGAAGACAAGCAGCGTGATGGAGTCTATACGCAAATGTTAGGCGAAAAAATCTCTGAGCGTTTCCACGCTGAGAATCGTGTTTTTTCAAGCCATCTAGTGGCATTTGTGGGTTTTGAAATGTTTCAAAAACGATTCCCTAAGCTTGATTTATATGGCATTTTGCGCCTATTGGAAGAAGAGCGTAGATTGGACCGGAAAGCCTTTTATGAGAATGTGGAGCGTGTTTTGGATCGCTTACGCGAACTCGTAACAGAAGATAAAGTCCATCTTGCAGGCCATATGGACAATGATGTTCCTAATATCATTGAGCATGGAATCTCCAATTTGGGGCTTTATCATGACAAGCGTCCTTTGACCCTTTGGGATCATGAAACGATCCTTACTGAAGACATGAATCTCCTATATTTTTATCATAATCGTCTAGAAGGATATGAGCTTGCCTCCTACATCCAGTGAAAAAGTAGGCGTGATCGGCGCCGGTAGTTTTGGAACCACTGTGGCCAACCTTTTGGCCCAGAATCAAACTGTCCTCCTATACGATCATAGTGCTGAAAAAGTCAAAAGTTTGGCGAGTAATAGGCGCTTTAAAAATTGGGACTTGGCTGCAAATATTGAGTTTACCAATGATATTGAGCAGTTAGCGAGGGAATGTCGTTTGATATTTCCGGTGATTCCTTCCCAGTTTTTTCGAGCCCTGCTAGCAGAACTCGGCCCTTTTCTCACACCCGCCCATTCTTTGATCCACGCGATCAAGGGTTTGGATGTACAGTTGCCTGAAGGGGAAACCTTACAATCAGTCGGTAAATTAAGTCGCGCTCAAGTCAAGACGATGAGTGAGCTGATTCGCTCGGAGACGATGGTGGCGAGAGTCGGCTGTGTCGCAGGACCTAATCTGGCAGGAGAAATTGCGGATGGTATGCCCGCCGCTACGGTAGTTGCTAGTCCTTTTAATCAAGTGATTAGCGAAGGTCAAGCCGCTTTGCGAAGCCCTCGTTTTAGAGTACATGCTAGTCAAGACATACTGGGGATAGAGCTTGCGGGAGTGTTGAAAAATGTCATGGCGATAGCATCAGGGATACTGGGAGGCTTGGGCTATGGCGATAATACTCGTGCCTTGTTGATCACTAGAGGCTTAGCCGAAATGGCCAATATTGGTAAAAAACTCGGAGCCGATCCACGGGCGTTTCTTGGCTTGGCTGGAGTAGGGGACCTCGTAGCTACCTGCTATAGCCCTCGTAGCCGAAACTATACCGTAGGTTATCGACTTGCTAAAGGTGAAAGTTTGGACGAGATAACGGCTTCGATGGAAGAAGTGGCCGAGGGAGTCAAGACAGTCTGTATCGTCAAAGCCTTGGCGAGCCACTATAAAGTCTCCGCTCCGATCTCCCAAGCCCTTTTTAGAACACTTTATGATGGCATGGAAATCGAACGCGGTATGCGACTCCTGATGGAATTTCCCTTCTCAGAAGATGTTGATTATATCTAATAAATAAGGCTGTAATATATTACGCAATTTCGAATTTTATTATTATTGGCATTATCCCAACTTTGGGTAAATCAATAACCGTTTAAGGCCAATAATGAAAAAATTGCTTCTTACTTTACTAGTCCTACCTCTTATCCTTAGCTCTTGTGTCGAAGATTTACTTGACGTGACATTTGACTATCCTATCAGTACTGGCTTTACGATGACCGATGCGGTCGAAGCCAATGTGTTGACGATGATTGAATCAGATGTGATTGAAGTTGATCTTGTAGATGAACTATCAGACCGTAATTTAGGCTCTATCTCGTCCGTAAAACTCAAGTCTCTAGAAGTGAGCTTGGGAGATAATGCCGATATTGACTGGTCTATCTTGAAAAGCTTAGAGATCAAAATGCTACTTGACGGTGATACATTCACAATGGCTCATTTTGGCGAAAATAGTGAGATACAAGGCGAGAAACTTCTACTCGATGTTAGTGCTGATGAGATTCGCTTAGAAGACTTTCTTGACCGTGAAACGGTACAAATTCGTTTGTTCATTGAGACACATGAAGGCATAAATACTGAAGTCCCATTAGAGGCTACCGCTGTGATTGCGGTTACTGCCTCTCCAGTTCAATAATTTCTCCAAACTTATCTATATAAGGGGGCTCTTTGGAGCCTCCTTTTTTTATGTAACTTCGCGTCATGAAGGTGCAATATTTTCAAGATTTTATGCCCGGTAATGTATGCTTCGGTTGTGGGGCAGATAAT
The DNA here is from genome assembly GCA_045106675.1 of Bacteroidia bacterium. GTDB lineage: Bacteria > Bacteroidota > Bacteroidia > J057 > J057 > JBCAWW01. Next base: position 25,223 of record JBGCFA010000188.1, on the reverse strand, counting down.
CCAGACGGTTTAAAAATCAAGAGCTATTGGGAAGGCGATGAAGCCGTCTGTATCTGGGAGTCAGCAGAGAAGTATCACGGCTGGCCCAAGATCCTCAATGGAGGGATATTAGCCACTTTAGTGGATTGCCATTGCATGGGAACGGCTATGGCGGCTGCTTGCAAAGCAGAAGACCGTGAACTAGGCTCATTTCCCTATTATCGTTATGCGACAGGGACAATTAGCGTCCGTTATCTTAAGCCTACCTCAAATGAAGCGCCGATAGAATTACGGACCAAAGTAACAGAGATTAAAGGTCGCAAGGTGGTGATGCAATGCGATGCGTTCTCCGCAGGAGTAAAGACTGCTAGCTGCGAGGTGATCGCCATCCGGGTTGCTGACGAAAGCGAATCCACTGCGCATAATCCCTTTTTGCAATCATAATTGAAAAGAACTAGATGCTCAAAGCAAACAATATATTTAAATCTTACGGCAAATTGCCAGTCCTCAAAGGGGTTAGTTTAGAATTGAAAAAAGGGGAAGTGATGGCCTTGGTCGGGACGAGTGGTGCCGGAAAAAGTACTTTATTACAAGTATTGGGGACGCTTGATACCGCTGATAAAGGAGACGTTTGGTTCAAAGATAAGGAGGTTACCCGCTACTCGGAACGCCAACAAGCCACCTTTCGCAATCAAAATCTAGGCTTTGTTTTTCAGTTTCATCATCTCCTACCCGAATTTGATGCTTTGGAAAATGTCAGTATCCCAGCATTGATCAACGGCGATAAGCCACAAGCCAAAGTATATGAGGAGGCACGAGCTTTACTCGAACGCTTGGGCATGGGGGATCGTATCAAACATCGCCCGTCTGAGCTATCTGGTGGAGAACAGCAAAGGGTGTCTATGGCCCGTGCTTTGATCAATCAGCCCGACCTAATACTAGCAGATGAACCTACAGGTAATCTTGATTCTGCAAATTCTGAGGCTATGTATCAGTTGATTCATGAGTTATCACAGGATACCGGAGTCGCCTTTTTGATTGCGACCCACAACCTCGATTTAGCGGGTAAAGCAGATCGAGTCTTGACCATTAAGGATGGATTATTGGTGAGCGAATAGGCAAGAGACTGAAGTAAATCAATCTCGACTACTTACTATTTTCTCCTTTTCTTGTTTTGTGATATTATTTTTCCTCCTTGCTTCGCGGAACGCGCAAACTCAAAAACACAGACAGGGTTTTAGGCATATTGCTTAGAACCCTGTCTGCGTTAAAATAACTGATGGTCAGGTGGATGCGTTCCGCGAATAGCGGCAGTAGTCAACATTTAGGATGGCATCCGATACTGATTTTCCCCTTCTATTCTTGTTGGAAATTTTCCTTTCCTAGCCCGCCTTGCGGAACGCTTGTATAAAATGAACGCTGACCGAGTCAAAACTCGGTCAGCGTTTTTATCTTACTTAAGATGTGAGTTTAAGTTTTGGGACGATGAATGATGATCGTGTCTTTGACCAAACGCTCCATCGGGAAGACTACGTATTTATCTCCCGTATCGATAGAGAATGATACTTTGTCCATGCGGACGATCATGCCTACGTGTCCGTCGAGTTCAACGGTTTGACCTACTTGGTAGCTACCTCTACTATAATATGCGCTTAGCATACTTGCCAAGACGTTCCGCGCAGCGTAACCATAAGCGACCGCAAATGCTAGCATGATACCTCCTAGGATAATCGTAGCGTTTTGACGTACCATAGAGGTGTCGATGCGGGCTTGATCTAATGCCGTAACGGATACCACCAACATAATGAGTACGAAGACTACACCACCGATAAAACGCCATGCCGGAATCCCAAATGATTGGGCAGCATTAGAGACGAGTTGTTTGACGGAGTCAGCTAGATAAAAGCCTACAGCAAGAATCACGAGTGCTGTCAATAAGTTAGGGATATAGCTGATCAGCGCACCAATCTGCTCTGACAACAAATCCATCCCTAGGATCTCACTAGAAGAGAGAAGGGTAATGAAAATCAGGGTCCAATAAAGAAATTTTTCAATTATGATTACTGGCCTGATGGTCAGATTGGATTCTTTGAAACTTTCAGTATTGTTAAGTTTATCGGCTAATTTGTCAAGGCCTATTTTACGTAGAACGCGACCAACAATCTTGGAGATGAGTTTGGCTAGTAGCCAACCGATAAATAAAACCACAATAGCACCCAAAAGACTTGGCAGGGTGCTCAATAGTTGATCAAATACCTTTTGTAAGGAGGCTGTTATATTATTCATTAATGTTTAAGGCTGTTTTTTTAGACGACAAAAATAAGCAGAAAAAGTCTATTGATTAGCTTCTCCTGGCCTTGGGGCTTGTTCTAAACCAAGGGGACGATTTTCACCGGGCGAAAGTGACGAAATCATAGATTGCCCTGATCTGGCGACAAATAAATCTACTAAATCCATGATGAATGCCAAGGCCCCTACGTTGCCTAAAGTTTCTTCTCTGATTTGCGGGGGCAGTGTTTCATCTCCTTCTATCTCCTTGAATGCATTCCTTCTCATACAAGTATTCTTTTCTCCTGTTCAACAATGATTTGTTTTACCCTTTTACGGGCGCGGGACAAGCGCATTTTTACGGCACTTTCAGAAATTTCCAATGTGTCCATGATATCCCTAATCGGAGTATCATCTTGGTATTTCATCAAGAGAAGTACCTTTTCCTCTGCCGAAACCTGATTGAGCGCATGCTTGAGTGTGTGTGCTCTTGAATCGAGCAAATCATCCTCATTATCGTCTATATCTGCTAAGTCCGGGCCTTCGTCGATATCAACTGTTCTCATACGACTAGACTTGCGATAGTGTTCAACACAAAAGTTGTAAGTAATGGCATATAACCAAGTCGAAAAGCGACTTTTACCTTTAAACTTACTCAACTGAGTAAACACTTTTAGCAGCACATCTTGTACCATGTCTTGCGCGATATCACGATCGTGGGCAAAACTAATACATTTGCGAAAGACCTTATCAGCATATCGATCATAAAGAATGCTAAACATTTCAGTTTTACCTTCTTCAGTAATCGCACGGACTATTTCTTCATCCGCTAGTTTTGTTTGAACGTTGCTCAAGGCAGGCTTTATTAGAGGCTGTAACATTAAGAATAGGAGTTGACCTAAAAGTCACTCAAATGAACGGATATCTTTACTAACATGTGAGCCTAAAAGCAGTTGTTTTCAGGAAGTCTGAATCTGTAAAAAAGGCAAAAAAAAGCCCTCCGGATTTCGGAAGGGCTGATTTTTTGAAAAGTACGTGTTTGGTACTAGTTCTTGTACATTACCGTTTTTACGGCTTGTACTACCTCTTTTGCGTCTGGAAGCCATGCATCTACCAAAACTGAAGAGTAGGGTAGAGGAGTATCTTTAGCAGTCACACGAGCTACCGGAGCGTCCATATAATCGAAGGCACGCTTCTGAATCATATAGGTTAATTCTCCTGCAAATGCTGCTAAAGGCCAAGACTCTTCGAGTACAACACAACGATTAGTTTTCATGACAGAGTTGATTACCGTGTCATAATCTATCGGACGCAAAGAACGAAGATCGATCATTTCTACATCGATCCCTTCTTTGGCTAATTCTTCGCAAGCTGCTAAGGCTACGTGCACCATTTTGCCGAAGCTCAATAAGGTGACATCTTTGCCTGGACGTTTGATATCTGCTTTGTCTAGAGGAATGAGGAATTCATCCTGTTCTGGCACTGCTCCTTTGTCGCCATACATAACCTCAGACTCCATCACCAATACTGGATTAGGATTGCGAATGGCAGATTTGAGGAGACCTTTTGCATCTGCTGGAGTACTTGGCGTTACAACAAGTAGCCCCGGCGTATTGGCAAACCAGTTTTCAAAACTTTGGGAGTGCGTTGCCGCGAGCTGACCAGCAGAGCCGCTAGGGCCTCTAAATACTATCGGTACATTGAATTGGCCACCACTCATTTGGTACATCTTGGCGGCATTGTTGATAATCTGATCAATCCCTACCAACGCAAAATTGAAGGTCATGAATTCAATGATAGGTTTTAAGCCGACCATGGCTGAACCTACTCCAATACCGGCAAAGCCTAATTCGGAGATGGGGGTGTCGATGACACGCTTGGCACCAAACTCGGCTAGCATGCCTTGGCTAACTTTATATGCACCATTATATTCAGCTACTTCTTCACCCATCAGGTAGATACGTTCATCTAAACGCATTTCTTCCTGCATCGCTTCTCTAATGGCTTCCCTAAACTGTATTTCTCGCATTGGCGTATGTTTTTTCCCGCTTAAATTTACTTCGGATAGAATTGGCCCCGAAAATAGATAAAATTTTGCGAAATTTAAACGTCTAATCTGCATCTATGGCGCAAATCTTATCTGTTTTTTTTCCGTATATTTATATGAGTCTTTATGACAGATAAGTAAAAACACAATTTAATTGATATATGTTCAGAACTCAAACTGATCCTCGTTTGCTCGCACGCAAACAGGAATTTATTGAAAGTGGTGATGCCAGCATCTTTATGCGGCAGGTATTTGCCACCATGGCAATAGGACTTTTGCTAACTGCCGTTGCTGCTTGGTATATCTCTACGCAGGAAAGTGTAATGGCTTTTTTGTTTACAGGCGCAATGCGCTGGGTGACGATGCTGGCTCCTCTGGGAGTTGTATGGTATCTGTCTGCTCGGATAAATAAAATGAGCTTCAACCAGGCGAGTATTGCCTTCGCTGTTTATGCGATCATATTAGGAGTAAGTCTATCTGTTATTTTTTGGATATACTCACTTGGTACATTGGCATATGTCTTCTCTATCACAGCAGGAACATTTGGTACCATGGCGTTGATTGGTTGGACTACTAAGATTGATCTTAGTAAGATGGGTTCTATCCTTTACATGGCTTTGATCGGTTTGATCATCGCGATGGTGGTCAATATGCTTGTCGATTCATCTATGATGGAATATATCATCAGTATCTTAGGTGTGGTGATCTTTTGTGGTCTCACAGCTTATGATATGCAAAAAATCCTGACCATAGGTGCAGTGGTTGATGCTGAGAGTGATGAGGGAAAGAAAATGGCTCTTATGGGTGGATTGACACTTTATCTAGATTTTATTAATCTCTTTTTGTTTTTGCTTCGCCTCTTTGGCGGTAGAGATTAAACCTTCTCTTACTTCAAAAAATGTGGGCAGCTATTTCCTCTTCGGAAATAGCTGCCCTGTTATATACAAGCGTTCTGCGAAGGAGAAAAGATAAGATAATTGGCTATGACAAATAGTTTGGCTAAAAAATTGCGGAAGCTAAGATCATTTAATATGTAAGAATATCTATACACGGCAGTTTTTTTGGGAAGCTAAAACAACAATATTGCAAATTGTGTAGGCGGTTTTTGGTCGATTTCTTACATTAGAGTCAGCTACCGGCTACAAAAACGCTTTCTCTCTAACGACGCACAATAGATTTGCAAGGGAGAATTCGTAAGTGTAAAGGCAAAACGATGAATATCTTATTGGTTGAAGATAATCCTGGAGACGTACGTCTCACCCGTGAAGCTCTCAAAGAGGGAGGCTTTCGCCAAGAGATTGAATTGATGGTAGTTCCTGACGGGGAGCAAGCGATGCGTTATCTCAATAAAGAGAGTCCATATACTGATGTTTTCACTCCTGACCTCATCTTTATGGACCTTAATCTCCCTAGATTGGATGGCCGTGAAGTCTTGAAGCGCCTCAAATCAGATCCTCGCTTTAAGACTATCCCTATCGTTATTCTGACTACTTCTGAAGCAATCAAAGACATACAGTATAGTTATCAATATCACGCAAACTGTTATATAACTAAACCTGTCGATATTTCTCAGTTTATTGATGTTATTAAGAGCATCGAAAATTTTTGGTTTACCATCGTCAAACTACCGACTCATCCATCATAGTGCAGAATTTGACTCATATTCTACTTATCGAAGACAATCCTGGTGATGTCCGCCTAATCCAAGAGTATCTCAAGGATGCTGGCTTAGGGGGATTTAAATTACATCATGAGGAAACCCTTGCTAACGGTCGGAAAGTCTTGTATCAAGAAAATATTGATATCATACTCTTGGATCTTCATGTACCTGATAGTATGGGATTTGCGACTTTCGAAAAACTATATGAGGAGTTCCCGGACTACCCTTTCATCGTCCTTACTGGGATGCAAGATTCTAGCCTTGGCATTAGAGCCGTAAAAAAAGGTGCCCAAGACTTTCTAAATAAAAATGAAATAGAAGGTAAACTCTTAGGGCATTCGATCAATTATGCAATCCAACGCCAGCAGCTTTTGCGTCGCTTGGAGATGGCCCAGCGTATGGCAAAAATTGGTAATTGGGATCTACAATTAAAGACCAATGAGTTCAATTGTTCGAGGATGATATATGAAATCTTCGGCAAAGGATCTGGCTTCGAATTCAAAACCCTTGAAGATTATCTCAGTGAAATCCACTCAGAAGATCAAAGAGAGGTCGCAAGACAATTTCAAGAAGCCTATAAATCAGCTAGCTTGATCCAAGCCTACCATCGAGTCATATTACCTAACGGACAAGTCAAACATTTGACGCTAAGAGGAGAGCCGGAAAAAGACTCGTCTGGGAAGCTGATTAGTCTAGTAGGCACTATTCAAGACATTACAGAAAGCAAGCAGGTTGAAAAACTGCGCAAAGAAAAAGAACTCGCCACAGCCTCTGCTAAGTTGCGACAAGATTTTTTGGCTAGAACCAGTCATGAAATTCGTACTCCTCTAAACCCGATATTGCTGCTTACCAATATGTTGTTGGGTTCAGAACTCAATCAACAACAAAAAGAGCATGTAGAGACGATCAAAAATGCGGGTGAAACCCTATTAGCAGTCGTCAATGATATTCTAGACCTCGCAAAAATAGAAGCCGGGAAAATCGTCTTTAGCAGCCATAACTTCAATCTACGCCAAATATTTCGCTCGATTGAGGATATTATGGAACTCAATGCCAGAGAGAAAAACCTGGAATTGATATTCGAAATTGGTAAGACTGTCCCTGAAAATATAATCGGTGATACTGTACGTTTGACTCAGATTTTTCTCAACCTAATCGGTAACGCGATCAAGTTTACCCATAAGGGTTACATCAGAGTCAGTGCCAGTAATATCCACCAAGCCGACGGTAAAGCCTTATTAGAATTCAAAGTCAAGGATACTGGCATTGGTATTCCTAGAAGTAAGCTCAACGAAATATTTGAAGGCTTCAAACAATTAGACGTTGATACTAATCGGCGTTATGGAGGTACAGGCCTTGGCCTAACGATCGTACAGCAATTGGTACAACTCCAGGGCGGCGATATCAGCGTAGTAAGCGAAATAGATGAAGGCTCCTGTTTTACATTCTCTTTAGACTTTGAAGTGAGCCAAGCCGAATCTCCAGTTTATCAGGAAGAACTTAAGGTTGATTTTAGTGAAGTTGAAGGCTTAGAAATTTTATTAGTAGAAGATAATCCGCTCAATCAGTTGGTAACTAAGAAATTACTTTCTGATTGGAAAATCAATTGCGATATCGCCAATAATGGCCGAGAAGCCATTGAGGTACTTCAAAAACGAGATTATGATCTGGTTTTTATGGATCTCCAAATGCCGGAAATGAACGGTATAGAAGCGACCAAAGTGATTCGAGAACAAATGCCTTCTCCTATCAGAGAGGTTCCTATAGTGGCGCTAACCGCGAACGCTTTTACAGGTACAGATGACGAATGTCTTAAGGTGGGTATGAACGATTATGTATCCAAGCCTATCCAGATGAAAAATCTGTATTCTAAGATCGTTCAGCACGCAAGGCCTCGTACCCAAGTGCCAAAAGATAAAAACGATGCTCCAGGTGTAGCAAGCCCTCCGGAAGAAGCTGTTAGTTCTCTTACTTCAAATGGATTAAATGGCAACGGTAGCCATCATCCTAATGGCAATTCTGCCAATCATATATCAGATTTTCAAGATCCTGTGATCAACCTTAATTACCTCAAAGAAATCTCCGGTGGTGATACCGGAATTATCTCCAAAACGATTGAAAAGTTTCTGGAAACTACACCAGAAATCTTGGACCATATGGATGACCATTTGGCACAAGGAGACCATAACAATCTTGGTAGAGCGGCCCATAAGCTAAAAAGCTCCGTCGCTTTCATGGGGATCGATGCTATTAAAGAGACAATTCTCGAAATAGAGCGTATCACCAAAACAGGCCAAGGAGTAACAGAACTGGGTACACACGTCAAAAAAGTCCGCGTAGTTTTGGAACAAGGCTACGGGGAATTGAAGGAAGCTTTGCAATCGTTCTGATAACTCGTAATTTCGAGGGATCATGCGGCAAGACTTTCAGTATCAAACAAAAGCAGGCAATTCCATCGATTTGAGTTTGTATGGTGCAGACTCCTTCGGAGAACGGCCATGTATCCTCTATCTACACGGATTCAAAGCTTATAAAGATTGGGCCTTCGTGCCCTTTATGGCCTCCCATTTTGTGGAGCGAGGTTTCAGTTTCCTCTGCTTCAACTTTTCTCATAATGGGATCGGGGCTGATGGCGAAACCTTCACGGACTTCGCCTCTTTCGAAGAAAATACATTCTCCTTAGAATTAAGTGAAGCGCTAGAGGTAATTCACCTCTTAGCTCATACTGATTTCTTTGGACGTTATCTCAGCAAACCCATCGGTTTAGTTGGGCATAGTCGTGGGGGAGGCTTGGCGTTGTTAGCTGGCCAGCAAAGTCGTGATATCAAGGCCGTTTGCTCTTGGGCAGCTGTGTCTAAATTCAATCGCTACAACAAAGCCCAAAAAGATCTCTGGAAACGTCAAGGATATTTGGAAGTGAAAAACAGCCGGACCGGACAAATTTTCCGTCTCGGACGTAAACTGCTAGATGATGCCGAAAAAAATCATCGAAAACATCTCAATATCCAGCAAGCAGTCAGAGATATGAACAAGCCTTTGCTTTTGGTTCATGGTGCTTCTGATGAAACAGTTCCCTATTTTGAAGGAGAAGAACTAAATATTTTTTCAGACCCCAGTATGGCTCAATTGAATTTGATTCCGGGGGGAACCCATACCTTTGGTACCAAGCATCCATTTGAGGGGAGCACCCCCGCTTTTGATCTGGTATTAAAACAAACTGCTGATTTTTTCAATCTTCATTTGCCTTCCTGATATATTCAAGCCTAGCTAGATGACCTTTGACCAGATCCTTAAATCAATTGAACAAAAAAAGTTCGCTCCCATCTATTATTTATATGGAGAGGAAAGTTGGTTTATTGATCAAATTGTGAACGCTATCGATACCGAAGGAACGGTTCTTACCGCTTCTGAAGCTACCTTCAACCGGACCTTATGTTTTGGACCCGATACTAGCGCTAAACAGATAATAAATTCCTGTCGTAGCTTTCCAGTAATGGCCACTCATCGGCTTGTGATCGTCAAGGAAGGCCAGAGACTCAATAAGTTAGAGGCCGAAAAACTCGCTCCTTATCTTGCCAGCCCAGTACCTTCGACCATCTTGGTCTTGGTTTACAAAGGCCGCCGTATGGCACTACCCAAAAAGGCAGAGAAAGCCCTCCATGCTAAGAGCCTGATTTATAACGCTAAAAAACTTTATGATAGGGATGTCCAAAGCTGGGTACAAACCCAAATTCAAGCACGAGGTTTTGAGGCTGATGGCAGTATCCCCGCTATCCTTACGGCTAACTTAGGGACAGAAATAGGGCTGATTGAAAATGAACTCGAGAAGATGTTCATCTATCTTCAGGCTACCAAGCAAACTAAACTCACCCAGCAATTTGTCTATGACACGATCAATGTAGACAAGGAGTTCAATTCGTTCGAGTTAGTTCACGCCCTTAGCGAACGCAACGTCTATCGTTCCCACTTGATCGTGGAACGCTTGGCTCAAAATCCGAAGATCAATCCACCGATCCTGACAATCAATAGTCTATTTCAGTTTTTTCACAATTTAGCTTTGGTGCATCGCCACCAATTACGCGATCCTAACTCAGTCAAAAATCAGCTGAGAGTCAACTACTTTCAAGCCAAAGACTATATCGCCGCAAAGCAACGCTACAATCTCGGTCAAGTCTATCGCAATATCGGTCTGGTAGAGCAAGCTGACCTCACCCTCAAAGGCCAGAAGCCTACCAATATGAACACGAGCCATTTGCTCAAAACTTTGGTCTGGGAGATTTTACGCTAGGGTTTTTGAGCGTCTCTGCTTCGCAGAACGCCGAGTCTAAAAAGCGCGGACGGATTCTTGGCATAATGCGAATTCCCTTTCTACGATAAAGCGTTCTGCGAAGCAAAGGAGAAGTGCACTGTCCTTCCTCTCCCTACGGTTCGAGGCAAGCTTGCCTCAGGATACTAGGATAAGTACAAGCCATTCTGCGAAGCAAAGAGAAAACTATTGTAGATACTTCGATTATCGCTCAGCATGATCGAAAGTTTTACTGGACATTGAGCCTGTCGAAATGCCCATAAAGGCTAAGCGTTCTGCGAAGCAAATATCCTATAAAAGATTCTCGGCTACGCGGAATGCTTATGTTTTGAGGGCGTATTCAATACGCCCCTGCTTGCTCGATTTTACTTTCCCAGACTGCTTCGCAGAACGTGGGGAAATACTGACATGCTGAGTCGTCAGACTTGTTGAGGCGCAAGATTTTGCGCCTTTATGTATATCGCGCCTTTACGTATTTTAGATTTTATTTTCCTGCTCTGCAGAACGCTTGACCTCAAAAGACACAGACAGATTTATCAGCATTGAGCTAATAAATCTGTCTGCATCCAATAGTGCCTAACTGACGCAATTAAGCGTTCTGCGAAGCAGTGCCTACTTAATCAAGCCAAATACCTCTGGCAACCACATACTCAATTGAGGTATATAGGTAACGAGCAATAGGGCGACGATCATGGCAATAAACATCGGTAACAAGGGCCTTATCACTTGCGAGATCCTCACATTCGCCACGGCGGCCCCCACAAACAATACTGAGCCTACTGGAGGAGTCGTCAAGCCGATACAAAGATTGAGTACCATAATGATCCCAAAATGCACGGGATGAATACCCATGGCCTCTACTACGGGCAGGAAGATCGGGGTAAAAATCAATACTGCCGGAGTGATGTCCATAAAGACTCCTACTATCAATAAGGTAACATTGATGATCAGCAGTACTACGATTGGGTTATCACTAACTGATAACATCGCTGCACTTACGTTCTGAGGGATATTTTCAAAAGCTAGGACCCAAGACATTGCCATACTAGTGGCGATCAGGATCATCACAATGGAGGTCGTATTAGCTGAATGCAGGAGAATTTTGGGCATATCCTTCCAGCTAATTTCCTTATAGTAGAGTGATAAAGCCAAGGCATATAATACGGCAATAGCAGAGGCTTCAGTCGCAGTGAATATGCCACCGATAATACCTCCAATCACGATGAATAATAGCAATAAACTCGGTAAGGCTGCTACAAATGCCTTTCCGGTTTCACTCAATTTTGCGACTGGATCACGAGGGTATTTCTTCTTTATCGCAAAATAACCAGCTACTATCATGAGGCTTAATCCCACTAAAAAACCGGGAATATATCCAGCAACGAAGAGGGCACCAATGGAGGCACCACCACTGGCGAGAGAGTAAACGATCAAAACATTACTAGGGGGAATGATCAATCCCGTTACAGCCGACGAAATATTAACCGAAGCGCTCATTTCGGGCTCAAAGCCTTCCTTGACCATGCGCTTGTGCATTACGCCGCCAATGGCCGAAGCCGAAGCTACGGCAGAACCAGAGATGGCTCCAAAAAGCATATTGGCGATGATATTGACATGGGCTAAGCCGCCGGGTAGCCATCCAATCAAGGATTTGGCAAAGGCAATCAAACGATCTGCAATCCCTCCTTGATTCATTAGTTGTCCTGCGAGGATAAAAAACGGGATTGCTAAGAGGGCAAAACTATCTCAACCTGTCGCCATTCGCTGGGCGATGGTCGTAAAGTCGGTCAATGAGTCCATGCTCACCCATAAGGTGCAGAGTGAGGAAAGACCAATACTGTAGGCAATAGGAACTCCTATCGCCAAAAAAGTAAGAAAAGTGAGTATGAGAGTGAGTATTTCAAGCCATTCCATAGGAAGGTGTTGCTTTAGTAGTAGTGATAGATCTATTGGGCCTTGAGGATATCGCTAATCCCATAGTAAACAATCAGAAGTCCACTGATGGGTAAGATGATATAGACAATGCCTAGCGGCATGCCAATCGCTGCTGAACTTTGCTCTAAGGCAAAGGTCAAATACACCAATCTTCCTCCGCCAATGACCATCGCTAAAAATGCGAAAACCACGATCAGACTATTGATGACACGTTTGAGATTTTGTTGCGGTTTTCCTGTCAGGCTTTGCGGTAATAGATCAATCGCAAGGTGCATGCCCTTACCGGAAGCATAGCTAGCCCCCAAAAGACCTAGCCAGATAAGTAGAAAGCGAGCAAGTTCTTCTGTTGCGGTACTAGCTTGTTCGATAACACCCCATTTTGCGAAGTAACGAGACAATACTTGCCAAGTAACATTGATCACCATCAGGCCCATAAGGATGACAAGGGCCCTCTCGAGTATAGAGTCGATTGTTTTGCGCATTTACTTATGGGATATTTTGGATTTCCTTGATGAGGTTATAAATGGCCGGTTCGTCTTGATAGGCATCTAACACTTTGGAAACCTTATCCATAAATGGTTTCTTTTCAGGACGGAGAATAGTAACGCCATTTTTTCGAAAAATATCAAAGGCTTCTTCTTCAGCTTTAGCCCAGACTTCTCGTTCGTAAATTTCGGCGTCTTTGACTGCTTTCATCAACCAACCTTGTTCCTCTGGAGTGAGTTTGTCGAATTGCTCTGTGCTGATGATCAGTACATCTGGGAGAGCAGTATGCTCATTGAGCGCATAATATTTACAGACTTCATAGTGGCGAGAGGAAAGGAAACTAGGAGGGTTGTTTTCGGCACCATCCACTACTCCTTGTTGTAGCGCACTATATAATTCTCCCCAGGGTATCGGATTTGCAGAACCTCCCATGGTATTAACCATTTCGGTAGCTGTTTTGGAAGGCATAACCCTGATTTTTAGCCCCTGGAGGTCATCAGGGTGTTCTATGGGTTTGTCTATGGTATAGAACGAACGAAATCCTGCATAGAAGTAGCAAAGGCCTTTGAGTCTAAATTTGCGTGGTTCTTCTAGTAAGCGCTGACCGATCTCACCATCTAATACAGAAAATAGATGTTGTTTATCTCTAAATACATATGGGAGACCTAAAACGCGGATATTGGGAGAAAAATTTTCCAATACTCCAGAGGAGACTTTGGTGATGGCAATGCTACCAATCTGTAATAATTCGACTAGCTCTCTCTCTTTACCCAATTGCTCACTAGGATAAATATCGATCATCAATCTACCATCAGAATTCAGTTCAACCTGATCAGCCAAATATTGCATGGCGTCATGAACGGGATGGGTGACGGAGAGCCCATGGCCTAGTTTTAAGCGTTTGGTTTTGGTGATTTCTTGGCAAGCGCTAAGGCTCATAGCCAAAAAAATCAGTAGTAGTAGTCTGTTCATGTTGAAATAGTAGCGATCTCGTGGGCTTCCGTTTACTTGAGCTGTAGTTTTGTTTTGTTTTGATAAAAGCCAAAAAAGTTCTTTGCGTTATTATAGCAAATGTTTTCCACTATCTCCCCTAGCCAAGTGATATCGTTTGGTAATTCCCCGTTTTCAATATCCTTGCCTAACAAATTGCAAAGGATACGTCGAAAGTATTCGTGGCGAGGGAATGATAGAAAGCTTCTTGAATCGGTAAGCATTCCCACAAAGTGTGCGAGTGATCCCATATTGGACAAAGCATTTAATTGCTTTTCCATACCGTCTTTTTGATCTAAAAACCACCAGCCTGATCCCCACTGGATTTTACCTGCAATACTCCCGTCATTGAAGTTGCCAATTATAGTCGCCATCATCTCATTGTCGCGAGGATTTAGATTGTATATGATCGTTTTAGCGAGTTGATCAGTATTATCGAGGCGATCTAAGAAGCGAGCTAAAGCAGAGGCGTGGTTCCAGTCTCCAATAGAGTCAAACCCAGTATCGGGCCCAAGTGTACGAAGCATACGCGTATTATTATTGCGAAGAGCTCCAAGGTGATACTGTTGGGTCCAGCCTTTGGCATGGTACATCTGGCCGAGATGATATAATAAAGAGGAGCGATAAACTGCTTTCTCCTCTTCCATCAATGGATTACCTAAACGGATTTTATGATAAATGGCATTGACAGCTTGATCTGTGAAATCTGCGGCAAATATAGTATCAAGTCCGTGATCCGAAACTCTGCAAGCATGTAGATGAAAATAATCTACTCGTTGCTGTAAGGCATTGATCAAGTCAATATAATGGTCTAAGTCAGAGTCTGTAAGCTCTCCTAGTTTATCAAGATATTGATTAAAAGAGTTAGGGTCATCTACTGCGAGACATTTGTCTGGCCTAAAAGCAGGGATGATTTTTGTTTCTAAACTCGTCGATTTAAGAGATTGATGTTCCTTGAGATTGTCAATGGGATCATCTGTAGTACAGACTACCTCTACATTCATTTTCTTTAGTAAGCCCCAAACATGATAATCTGGTTGAGCTAATCGCTCGTTGCAGCGATCATATATATGCCGTGCTGTTTGAGGTCCCAGAAGATCATATTGATCAAAATATCTCCTTAACTCTAAATGCGTCCAATGATAGAGAGGGTTTCTTACTGTATAAGGGACTGTCTCAGCCCACTTTTCAAATTTTTCATAAGGAGGGGCATCTCCGGTACAATAGCGTTCGGCAAGGCCGTTAGTACGCATGGCTCTCCATTTATAATGGTCGCCCTCTAACCAAAGTTCAGTTAGGTTATTGAATTTACGATTTTGGGCAATATCGCTGGGGGGAAGATGGCAATGATAATCAATGATTGGCATCTTGGCAGCGAACTCATGGTATAGTCGCTGAGCACTATTATTACTGAGTAAAAAATGCTCATCTAAGAAGGCTTTCATTCCCAATTATAGCGAAAATTCGCGTTGAATTCGCGTAAATTGATACGCACGAGGGTGGGAACGGTTGTGTAATTCGAGTCAATTAATTGATAGGGAGCAGTAGCTCAGTATCATATTTTAGCTTCAAATTTTGTCCTCTATATCGAATATCTGCCCGATAATATTCTTTGGTGATTGCATCGCACAAATAAATGCCTTCCAAACTGTAGCCAGGATAAGTTTCAGCTAGATTCTCCCAAACGTTTTTGAGACTTGAGTATTTGTTTTTTGGAACAACAAATTCTTTAAATAGCACCATGCCACCAGTAGAGTAGAGCACTTTTATCTCATATTGATTGTGCTGAAAACGTGCTTCAAAATTTTGACCTGATTTCACCCATACAATATTAGAGGCATTGGGGAAATCTTCTCCTAGTGCAACGAGAAGAATACGATCAATTTGAAAATCACCTCTAGTGGCGCCATTTTGAGCAAATAGACCTTGACTGGCTAATAACAAGGCCAAGAGTAGATATTTTTTCATGAATGAGCAAAGGTTAGTCATGTTACAATATGCAAGTAAGCTCTGAAGATAGAAGAAATTTATTTGCTTCGCAAGGTTGAAATGTAATATGTCATGGATAAAACGACTGGGGGATATTATTTCGGATTATCGTTGTTTTCTCGCCTTGACGAACGCGCGTATTGACACTGGCATTTTGCCTACAAAACCCATCTAGCATTGCGAAGAAAGGAGGCGTTCAGCAAGGCTGGCGAAAAAAAAAATGCCTGAGACAAAAAAAAGTCGTTGAATTTTTCTGAAAAAAACCGATATTTCTGCTAACAAATCCTTAAACATGGCATTCTAAGGTTAAATCTTAGGTGCCAATGAGAAAATGATACGCTTAAATGTTTCTTCATTGAGTCCGAGTATGACGAAAAATCGCTTTAAAGAGGTTTTCGAAGAATACAGCAAAGCGGACTCGGTCAAAATCCAACGGGGGAGTGGTGAAAACACTTCTGTGATGGATTTTGTGTTTATGACTCGTGAAGGCCCTACCTTAGATGCATTAAAGGAACTAGATGGAAAATAATTAGACGGGGCTGTTATCAAATAGAAAAGTCAGCCAAACATATTACCGTTTTCCCTGATCCACGCAAGCCTAAGGCTGTGGTGATCGAAAAGGAAAACGCAGATGGAAACAAGGAAGAGGATGAAGAAACCTCTGCAGTCGAGAATAATTATGAAGATTTTGAAGAACCAAATTGGTAAGTATAATTCAAGCATTGTATTTGAGTCATGTTGATTCGTATTTCTAATATTGATCGCTCCACCTCTCTAGATGATATCTGGAATCTCTTCGCCGAATTTGGCGATGTGGAAGAAGCGGAAAAAAATGATATGCCTGATCCAGGGAAATTTACCTTCACTGGATATGTGGTAATGACCTATGCTGCTGAGGCAGATGAAGCCATTGAGGAATTGAATGGTGAGAGAATAGATGGCCAACTACTTTCTGTGAAGGAAGTTGAAGCTAAAGACGTAATTGATACTCCAAAGACTGATTTAGTCGAAGAGATCGAAGAGGTCCTAGTGGATATACCGGACGAGGAGGAAGTTGTGATTCCGCCTCTCAAGGGAGAACTGCGCCGTAAGGAGGTTAAGAGCGGAGGCTACAGAGCCGACTAAGTAATACTCAAAAAATAATATTTCGCTTGACTTGGTCTTTTGCCCTGGTACTGCGTCATAAAAAACGCCAATAGCCTGCTATACTCGTTTTTTATTCCTTTTTTCAGCGCGAAAGATCTAGGTCAAGCGAAACTTTGTTTTTTCGTTTTACTAAACTCAATAATTGCTATCCCTCTATGCAAAAAATGACTTCTGTCATTTGTATCTTTGTGTAGATGGAAATGCAAGCGGCGAAGGACGCACTCAAAAAATATTTTGGTTATGATGAATTTCGACCTCTTCAGGACGAAATTATTGCTTCGGTATTAGCCGGACAGGATGGACTTGTCTTGATGCCAACGGGGGGCGGAAAATCTATTTGCTTCCAAATACCTGCGATTATCTCAGCTGGTATGTGTGTGGTAGTATCGCCTTTGATTTCTTTGATGAAGGATCAGGTCGAGGGGCTAAGAGCTAATGGTATCCAAGCAGCATTTCTCAATAGTGCCCAAACCTATAAGCAACAACAAGAAGTCGTCGAAGATGCTTTGATGGCGGAGATAAAATTGCTCTATGTCTCTCCTGAAAAAATGGTGTCGTCTGACTTCATGAATATCCTCAGTGCTGTCAAAATTAGCCTTTTTGCGATTGATGAGGCGCATTGTATCTCCTCTTGGGGACATGATTTTAGACCAGAGTACACTAAGCTGAGCTTTTTGAAAAGGCGCTTTCCGCAGGTGCCAGTTATCGCCCTTACCGCCACTGCTGACAAACTTACTCGACGTGACATCGTCCACCAACTCGAATTAGAGTCTCCACGACAGTTTGTCGCCTCCTTTGATCGCCCTAATCTGAGCCTCAATGTTTTACCAGGCCAACAACGTTTCCAAGTCATTCGTAACTTTATCGATGTCAGGCCGAATCAGTCTGGCATCATCTACTGCCTGAGTCGTAAAGAGACGGAAAAGCTGAGCGAAAAACTCAATACTGCCGGCATAAAAGCGGCCCATTATCATGCTGGTTTAGGGCCTAAATATCGCGCCAAAGTGCAAGAGGATTTTATCAAAGATGAGATTCCGATTATCTGTGCTACAGTTGCTTTTGGGATGGGGATCGACAAGTCGAACGTCAGATGGGTGATTCACTACAATCTCCCCAAAAATATCGAAGGATACTATCAAGAGATTGGGCGAGGCGGGCGTGATGGTTTAGCAAGTGAAACACTTCTCTTTTATAGCTATGCAGACGTAATGCGTTTGCGACAATTTGCCGGAGATAGCGGCCAACCCGAAATCCAGTTGGCCAAGCTGGATCGGATGCAGCAGTATGCTGAAGCGGCTATTTGTCGTCGCAAAATCCTACTGAGCTATTTTGGCGAGCATTTAGCCGAAAACTGTGGCAATTGTGATGTTTGCGAAAATCCTCCCAAGCAATTCGATGGGACAGTTCTCGCACAGAAGGCATTGTCTGCTGTGGCACGCTCTAAGGAGACTGTCGGGATATCCCTCTTGATCGATGTGTTGCGCGGCTCAGCGCGTAAAGAAATCTTTGAACGCAAGCTCCATGAGGTCAAAACTTACGGAGCTGGTGCGGATATGCCTCAAGCCCAATGGCAAGAGATTGTCCTCCAATTGTTGCATTTAGGGCTATTGGAGATCGCCTATGACCAAGGCAATGTGTTGCGATTGACCGATGCTAGTTGGGATGTCCTTAAAGGCCAGAAGCCGATCAAGATGGTACATTTTCAAACTTATACCGAACGATCCAAAGCACGCAAAGAAAAAGCAAGGCCTCAGTCGAAGAGAGAAGCATTTCAAGAAGCACTTTTTCAAAACTTACGCGACTTACGTTCACGCATTGCCAAATCCTTTGATCTGGCGCCTTATCTGATCTTTACCGACAAAAGTCTCAAAGCGATGGCCGAGAAAATGCCTACTACTCAAGTAGCCATGCTCAATATCGAAGGGGTAGGGGAAGCTAAAAATAAACAGTATGGTAAGGCATTTCGGCAACGAATAATCAAGTTTATTTTTGAAGAGGCTCGGACGGGAATGATTGGCTTCAAACCTCCAGGCTCGACTTTTTTGCAGACCTATTATATGTACCAACAAGGGGAAAGTCCTGATGAAATAGCCCAGGTACGTAATATCTCTGCGAGAACGGTCTATACTCATCTTGCTCGCCTTATCGAAGACGGCTATGAAATTAATGTGGAATCTCTGATCAATCGCCAAGAATTGGCGCAAATTGGTGAAGCCGTTACCCGACTAGGGAAAATAGATGAACTCAAACCCTACTATGAGTTTCTGGACGGGCAAGTGGATTATGAAAAGATCAAGCTTGGGCTAGCATATTGGGCTGATCAGCAAAACAGTAATTAATTTACTTCCTCCTTTTCTGGTTTTTAGATATCACTTTCCTTCCCTGCTTCGCAGAACGCCAAGCAATATCCAATGGCGAAAATCAATCTCAGCTGCTCCCGAAGCTACTTCCTAGTTCTACATTGGGTTGCGATATTGGGTATTATTCCTCCTTATTTATCCTGAAAATATTGACCGGCATGCCTTTGAAAGAGTCAATCGTCTTTTCTACTGACATACCATTTTTCCGTGCTACTTTTTCTGATCCAATATTGTCAATATGGACTATGGAGATCAAGGAGTTGGCATAATTCCTTTCAAAAGCGAGCTTCTTACATTTGATCGCAGCTTCTGCCGCGTAGCCTTGGCCCCAGTATTTTGGCAAGGTCGCATAGCCTACTTCTAGTCTTTCTTGTTCATCTACTTCCGTCACCAATAAGCCGCATTGACCGATAAATTGGCCCGTTTTCTTGTCGACTAAGACATTCATGCCTCCTAACTCATTTTCGTATCGATGGTATATTTTTTTAAACCATAGCTTGCACAATTCTTCAGGAGATAAGGCTGGGGAAAGGCCAAGAAACCTCGCTACATTTTCCTCTTTGAATAGCTCTACCCACTGATCAAAGTACTCATCAGTAAGCAATGTGAAGGCTAATCTCTCGGTCTCGGTCCCTTCAAGTACGAATTTCATTTGATAGATTTTGGTGTTTTGCTAGCGAGCATCATCTCAATGTAAGCCAAGGCTGTATAATAATGCAATTTAATATGGGCCACCCAACGAAAAGCATAATCCCACTCTTCGATTCTCGCCGTCGCTGCCACTATTCCAGATAGGGCGATTGCCTTCTGCGGTGGATCCACGATCTTTGCTGCTATCTCCAAAAGCGATACAAGTTCTTCTAGGGCAGGATTTTGCTGGCTCCATCTTTTGATAGTCAATGCTTGCATCGCTTGAGTTTTTTCGCTGGCGGCTTCGCCGAACGTTTGGATAAAGGCAATCCCCCAATCCGTGATAGGACCATGGCTGATCCCCCAACAAATCGTGTCTTGCCAATCTTCCTTTTGGGTAGATTCAGGCAGCGCCTGCAAACTAGGCATCATATGATCAAACATCTCCTTGGTTAAGGTTAATTCATATTTGGCGGCTATTGGCAATACCCAAGTTAGCTGCTCTCTTAAATCCTTGTCAAATGATTGTTCCTTGAGTAATTGCCAAGCATCGTTTAGGATTTGACGTCCTTGCTTTGGGCTGAGCGCGATCTGTTTTACGATTTCGGCCCTGCCAATCGTTTTGGCAAACAAATGGCCATGACGATCTAGCCCTTCGATTAAGCGTTCTGCGCTAGCAGGAAAAAAAGAAAACTTCTCATCCTCTGCCCCCCTCAAAAACTCAACCACAAACATAGCTTGTCTAAATGGCTCGTTTTCCAAAACCAACATTTCGATCATGGAGTCCAGTAGGATTTGGGCACTTTGTTCATTGGGTAAATGCGCATAGATAGGTTTATAAGCCCTCCCCCAAACAGCACGCTTCTTGGCAGGAGCATTGGCTAGGCAGACCGGAATATCTTTGAGTTGTTGGTTGCCCTTATCGTTCAACCCAACTGCATAGTAAGTCTTAGCGAGCTGAACCAATAACTCGCTCTGGATAGGGGCCTCATAAGCGGCAAAAGCTCGTGCTACCTCATCCAATATATCACTCTGCTTTTCAAGCTGATAAAGTCGAGCAAGCTGCTCTAAGTACGCCGCCATCGTTTCCATAAGATTGAGATGTCGCTCTGTCATCAGGGGGATCATGCCCACTACCGCACCCAAAAAAACGCGCGCTTCCTCTGTCCGATGATATTGTAAACAAATCTCTGCAACTTGGCGATAGGGATAATTTTTGCTAAAAGGATCTTCGAGATAGCTACTTTCCTCTTGCTGATCCCAAAGTTCATAAGCTGCAGGGAAACCAGCAATCCAGGCAAAGAAGTTATCAAGTTGATCCGCAGTTTGATATGCCTTAGCCACTGTTTTTAGATGTGAAACCCACAAAAAGGGCTGCTCTCCCAATGCTGCTCGCGCTTGTTCGAGTTGCTTTAGGTACTGCTGGGCTAAGTCGGCTTGCTCTCCCTTTTTTAAGGCCGTTTGTACGAGCATGGCCAATGGTCTAGGATCATGTGGTTTTTGCAAACTGGTCCCTAAATGCTGGGCTTCCTGCCATGCCTCTTGATCGCCAAACTGCTGATATACCGCCAATTGTGCTTCTAAAAGGGTCACTTTAGCGCGATCCTTAATATTGGCTGAGTCTATGCCTTCGATATTAGTAGTGATCTCTTGGAGCATCTTTTGCCCGCGCTGTGCATTGTTACTGCTGCGCAGAACGCTCAGTTTGGCTGCTACTAAAAACTCTCGACCTACATCTTGATCTAGTTGATTCAATGCTGGCAATACCTTTTCTGATTTGACTAAGATACTCCAAGCTATATTAGGCTTTAGATGCTCGACCGCCAACTGATTTAGTGCATAAAGCCCTGCTGAAGGAGTCGTGGCAAAGCTAAGCTTGGGCAATAATGGGTAGGACAGTTTTATGGCATTGGCTAAGGTTTCTGTTTTTCCCTGCTCTTGAAATAATTTGATTGCTTCTTTTAAGCTGCGATAGGCATAGTCTGGATTTTTGATTTTGCGAATCAAATCCATGGCAAGGCTTTCGTCCTCATATTTTAAGGCCGCAAGCGCCAAGGTTTCTTGCGCATCAGCCTCTAATGGCTCGAATAAATCTGCAAAGTTTTGCTTCCTGATGCCAGCCAGCGTAGTTAAAACATTAACCTCCGCTTCAATTTTAGACTCAGACTTGGTGTTCGCATCACTAAGTCCCAATGCTTGCACTATAAGCCTAATGACTTTGATAAGTAGTTTGATGATTGCCATAAATCAGGTGTTTACTGAGGTGTGTCCTCCCAGCGAAACAACTAGTTAGACACAAAGATTATCAAAATTGACGCAAGCTTGTCAGAGAGCTTCAAACATAGGCAATAGGTTGAAAAAATGATAGTTCTATAAATGAAAAAGCCTGCTCTCAGATCATTTTGATCTAAAAGCAGGCTCATCACTAAGAGTGGAAACTTATTCCTTTCTCCATTTGAATACTTGCTGCTGTTTGCCGTGGCGAACCTCTAGCAAATACAAACCACTAGCTATGCCTGCAGTAGGTACGTTAATGGTGTTTTGGCCATCAAAGGCACTACTTTGGCTTAAGAGTGTTTTGCCTTCCAAACTCAATATTCTAATCTGGAGTTCGGCACGGCCGGCAAAAGCATAATCTATATGTAAGAAGTCCTGCGCTGGATTGGGGTAAAGGCTGATTGGGCTTTCACCAAGTTGATTGCCGATAGAAGTCCGAAAGGGCAGGGTAAATGCATCACTGAATGTCTCACATTGAGCTGGATTCTGGACGCTGACGCTTACCATACCTGTATTTTGACCCAAGTCATAAAAGTCTGCATAGACCAAAACTGAATCATTGGCATTGGGAATACTGTCCAAAGTGCCAGCTGTATTGACAAAAAACCACTGATAAGTACCGGCTTCTCCAAGTGCTACCAAACTATCATTGGCAAAATCGATCGCAGGTTGTGTCGGAGGGGTACTCAATTCGAGCAGTGTATTGGTGGTATCCGATTGATTTGGACCATTGACGATAAGCTGGATGTTATGAGGACCATTTTGACTGAAACTCACTTGGTGAGGACCCTGAGTATTGGCGGTGGCAGGAGTAGCATTTGGCCCAAAGTCCCAAGCATAAGTATCTATGGTGCCTAATGAAGTATCGGCAAAGGTGATTAGGCGATCCGAGCATTTGGGACTTGTAAGCTGATAACCAGCAGTTGGAGGGACAATGAGTGGATTGATGGTAAAGGTCTGCTGATAAGCAAAGTCTCCGGAAGTGGAATTATTGCCATTAGCAGAAATACCGACGGTATAAAATTCGATAGGGCCGACAGCATTGGCAGGAGCGGTCCATTCGTAAGTCCAACTAGAAACAGAGCCCGCAGCCGCTTTATGGCCAATATATTGACGTTGATTGCCTTGTACCGTTCCTACTTGTAAAGAAGTGGTAGCAGTATTTAAAGCGTTAAAATCCCCTGCTTTGAGATTACTGCCATCAAGAGCCGTTGTCGTAAAGCCCAAACGTCCGTTGGGAAAAGTGCTATCGTCAATTTCGAAAGTCAAAGAATAAGTTTGACCTGGCACATACTCAGTTGGTAGATTAAAATTAATAGTTGCATTGCCATTATTGACATTACCACTATGGCAACCCGCGCAGGTATTTTCGCCTGGAGCATTGGTACGCAATGTTGGGGCTTGATTGATCTTCATTACGCCTGCTGTGGCGGTGAGGCCAATAAAGCAAAGCAGCGCAATTAGTTGAGGTTTGTTCATATAGAAAAGAGTTGTTAGGTTGATATTGATGTATAAACAACGATCCGTATCATACACCCCAACTGATAACAGCAACAAAAGGTTGAAAAGGGAAAAAAATAAACTGAAGCGGGAAAAAATAGGCTGAGAATTAATTCACAATTAAACTGACTTCGGCCATACATTTGCGTCCCAAGGTTTTAATGCTATTTTCGTAAATATGAAAGAGAAGTTCAATGAGGAAATGCTCTCCGCTTATACCTTTGAGGGAGATACACTTTGTTTGGGTGCCGCTGTTTTAGATGGCGAAACGCAAACGGGTACTTGGGTCAATATTCCTTTGGAGACCCTTAACCGTCATGGTTTGATCGCTGGTGCTACCGGAACGGGTAAAACCAAAACTCTGCAAATCTTAGCAGAGCAAATGGCCAACAATGGGATACCTACGCTCCTCATGGATATCAAGGGCGACCTTTCTGGCATTGCCATGGCGAGTGATGGACATCCCAAGATTGATGAACGGCACCTTGATATTGGTTTTGCTTTTGAAGCGGCTGGTTCGTCGGTGGAACTTCTTTCTCTTTCAGAGGAACCCGGCGTTAAATTAAAGGCTACTGTAACTGAATTTGGACCAGTACTCTTTTCTAAAATACTCAATCTCACCGATGTCCAATCCACGGTTGTGGCGGTGGTCTTTAAATATTGCGATGATAATAGTCTCCCGCTCATCGACCTCAAAGATTTCAAGAGCACGCTCAACTATCTGATCAATGAAGGTAAGGAGGAGAGTCAAAGGGAATACGGACGTATTTCAACGGCTTCTGTGGGAGCCATCTTGCGTAAATTGATTGCTTTGGAGTCCCAAGGCTCAGAACGCTTTTTTGGAGAACCATCCTTTGACGTAGATGACCTCTGTCGAATTGATGAAAACGGCAAAGGGATCGTTTCTATCCTGCGTCTAACGGATCTTCAAGACCGCCCGAAGTTATTCTCTACCTTCATGATGAGCCTTTTGGCAGAGGTTTATTCGACCTTCCCAGAGCGTGGTGATGCCGATCGCCCAGAGCTTTGTATCTTCATTGATGAGGCTCACCTGATTTTTGATCAAGCATCAGACGAGTTACTCGATCAGATCGAAACGATCATCAAATTGATTCGATCCAAAGGAGTGGGAATCTTTTTCTGTACCCAAAATCCAACCGATATACCTGATGATGTTTTGGGACAGTTAGGTTTGAAAATCCAGCATGCACTGCGTGCTTTTACGGCCAAAGATCGTAAGGCGATCAAATTAGCCGCCCAGAACTTTCCGATTACAGAGTATTACGATGTTGAAGATCTGTTAACTTCTCTCGGTATTGGGCAGGCATTTGTGACTGTGCTCAATGAAAAAGGGATTCCAACCCCACTGGCTCATACTATGCTGCGTGCGCCGCAGTCTCGCATGGATGTGTTGACCGAAGGTGAGATCAAGAGTATCATCAAGGAATCGCCGATGATCAAGAAATACAACAAAGAGATCGATCGTGATAGCGCCTACGAACTTCTCAATGAACGAATCAAGGAAGCCGAGAAGGAAGAACACCAAGAGAAGATGAAGGCTGAGCGTGAAAAAGCACGTAAAGTCCGTAAGACTAGCACTTCTTCTCGTTCACGCAGTCGTAAAGCGGAGCCAACTTTCATCGAGGAAAT